>WJXE01000069.1 GCA_009665115.1 Nitrosopumilales archaeon | reverse complement strand
CTATAATATAATTTTAGATTTAGAATTGACAATCTGCAGATAATATCCAATTTTAACATAACTTATGAAATTCTTATACGAATGCGATTGTGTCAAGTGTTTTTACTACGAGAGCGGATAAAGCTAACTATGGGTTCTAAGTACCTCATATGTTATTATCTCAAAAGATATGACTGCAATAATGTCGCTTCATCCAGAAGCACCTACACAACAGATCGAAAACAATTTCTCAACTGGTCAAAGTTGGGGAGCACTTAGAAAAGCGTGGAAAGGTTATAGAATTGCTAAGGTTCAGGGTGACAACGTCAAAATGACAGAATATGCTACCAAAATCAGAAAAATCCAAGGAGAATTAGGAATTAGTGTGGCATCATTTCCAAATTTAGGTATATCCTAGGCCTAGAGGCAACTCAAACACACCCTTTCTTTTTCAATTGGGACAGTTAAACATTCCCTGCCTTTATTCATTAGATAAGTTATAAAAATTAGATCCCGTACTGCAGAGAATTAAATCTTCAGTTACCAAAGCGATATGTAATTATCTAGCTTATTCCGAATTTCAATTGCTGATTGTTTTTGGAAGAGGAGTTTAACGAGGTCGAGCAGGTAGAGCAAAATGATTCACGAATAGAACGGGATGACATCCTCACAATGAAGGACGAGCTAGTTGCAGCAAAGGAAGAATTATCATTTGTCAAGGAGGAATTGCGTAAAGCTAAGGAATCATCGGATAACAATCTAAACAAGCTGAAGTACATGGTAGCAGATTTTGATAACTATCGCAAACAAATGGACAAACAAGTTGCTTCGAAAATAGAGGAAAGTAAAGCAGAACTTATGCTAAGATTCCTAAATATTCGTGATGATTATGTACGGGCTGTAGAAATAGCTAAGCAAAGTAAAGCCGAATTAGTTGTTGTTGAAGGCTTAGAGGGAATTTTGAAAAACTTTGATCATCTGCTCAAGTCGGAGGGAGTGATAGATATTGAGACCCTCGAAACTCCATTTGATCCAAACGTTCATGATGCCATCAGTTTCTCATATCATGACGATTTACCAGAGAGTACAGTCACAGATGAAATTCGTAAAGGGTATATGCTAGACAATAAAGTTTTAAGACCTAGCCTTGTCGAAATTTCTAAAAAGATAGTTAAAAATACCGTTAATGATACAGAAAAAGCAGAAAAGGGGACTGATAATTAGAAATGGGAAAAATTATAGGAATTGATCTTGGAACTAGTAACTCTGCAGCTGCAGCAATGATAGGTGGTAAACCTACAATAATACAGGCAGCTGAAGGGACCTCTATAGGAGGAAAAGCTTTTCCTTCCGTAGTTGCCTTTACCCACGATGGTCAGCTGATCGTGGGGGAGCCTGCAAGACGGCAAATGATTTCAAATCCTGAAGGCACCGTCATTGCAGCTAAACGAAAGATGGGGACCGATTTTAAATTCAACGTATTTGGCAAGGACTACACTCCACAGCAAATATCCTCATTCATATTGCAAAAGATAAAGAGAGATGCCGAAGCTTTTCTGGGGGATACTGTTGATAAAGCAGTGATAACAGCTCCTGCATACTTTAACGACAATCAGAGACAGGCAACGAAGGACGCCGGTGAAATAGCAGGATTGCAAGTTGTAAGGATTATTAACGAACCGACTGCGGCTTCACTTGCATACGGCTTAGACAAGGTACAGAAAGACCTAAAGATCTTAGTCTTTGACTTCGGTGGTGGAACACTCGATGTTACACTTATGGAGATGGGAGGGGGAGTATTCCAAGTTAAAAGCACCTCGGGAGATACGCAACTTGGTGGAACGGATATGGATAATACCCTTGTAGACTATGTTTTGCAGGAATTCAAAAAACAATCCGGTCTGGATATAAGAAACGACAAGGCGGCGATGATGAGGATAAGAGAGGCAGCAGAAAAAGCGAAAATCGAATTGTCAAATGTAGTTACAACTGAAATCAATTTGCCATTTCTCGCCTATGACTCCGCAACAGGGCCAAAGAATCTTGTCCTCAACCTTAGTAGATCGAAATTGGAGGAGCTATTGAGACCAATAGTGGAGCGGTGCAAGTCGCCAATGTTGCAGGCACTTCAAGATGCAAAATTGGCTCCGGGTGATATCGATAAAATTATCCTTATCGGTGGGCCTACGAGGATGCCGATGGTGAGACAATTTGTGGCAACAGTGATGGGCAAAGAAGCCGAACGAGGTGTAGATCCGATGGAAGCTGTTGCACTGGGAGCGGCTATCCAGGGCGCCATCATCGCAGGAGACGTAGCGACGGACATACTCCTGGTAGATGTTACACCACTAACCTTGGGCGTCGAAGTTCTGGGAGGCTTGAAAGAGCCCTTAATTGAACGTAATACCACTATCCCTACAAAGAAGAGCAAGATATTCACTACCGCCGCGGATTACCAGACCGCAGTCACAATCCATGTTGTTCAAGGAGAAAGATCTATGGCAGCAGATTGTGTTTCCCTCGGAATGTTTAACCTCTCAGGCATACCACCTGCTCCAAGAGGCGTACCGCAGATCGAAGTTACGTTCGATATAGATGCGAACGGTATCCTAAACGTCAGTGCTAAAGATATGGCTACAGCCAAAGAGGCAAAGATCACGATTACTGCAAATACCAAACTATCGAAAGAAGAGATTGAAAAGCTGAAGAAAGAGTCCGAGCAATTCGCTGAGGCTGACACGAAGAAGAGGGTAGAGGCCGAAGTTAAAAACGAAGCTGATAATTTGGTCTACGCGGCAGAGAAACTAGTAAAGCAAGATTTAAAGGATAAAATTAAACCAGAACAGGCTGATAAAATTAACAAGGCTGCTCAAGAACTCAAAGAATCAATTTCGAGCAACAATATCGATAATATCAAGACCAAAACCCAGGAATTGAAAAATATTATTGGTGAGGTCAGCACAGAGGTTTACAGGACAGTAGGAGCCACTCCAGGATCCACTGGGCCAGCCGCGGAGGCAGCTGCAGCAGAGGCGTCAACTTCCGGTGCGGATCAGGCCGCTGGTACTAGTGGCGGTGCTACAGGCACGACACCTCCACCTCAGTCATAGTATCCCCATTTCGTTACTGAGATTGATGAAAGATATTAGGGACTTCCAACCATGAGCAGCAAACGGGACTATTATGAGACCCTCGGTGTCCAAAAGAATGCAGGCAAAGATGACATCAAGAATGCATATAGAAAGTTAGCACTACAATATCATCCTGACAGAAACAAGACACCGGGATCAGAAGAAAAGTTCAAGGAGATTTCAGAAGCCTATGCTGTTTTATCAGATGAGGAAAAGAGAAAAAGATTTGATACCTATGGTCATGTTGGGGCCGAAGAGGTATTCCGTGGTTCGGAAGCCAATTTCGATGAGGTCTTTAAAGATATGGGATTTGGTGGATTCAGAGACATCTTTGATCAAATATTCGGAGGTCGGGCCGGTGGTGGCGGTTTTGGGACTGCGGCAGGTGATCCGTCCGGCTTTGGGTTTAGTTTTGGCGGAGGACGAAGAAAGGGAAGAGACTTACTTTATGATGTCGAGCTTACGCTAGAAGAGGTATTAAAGGGCAGAAAGGACGAGATTGAGTTACCGAAGCTCGAAAGATGTACTACTTGCGGCGGAAGTGGAGCATCGCCTGGAACCAAACCTAGAAAATGCAGTGTATGTAATGGCCAAGGGCAAACAAGGCGCATCTACAGTCAAAATAGGTTTTCGACATTCGTCTCTTTGGAGCCGTGTCAAACCTGCCGCGGTCAAGGCGAAATCATCGACAAGCCTTGCAAGATATGTGATGGAGCTGGTAAGGTTAGGAAGAACAAGAAAATAAGGCTAGAAATTCCTGCAGGCGTTGAAGATGGAGTGACTTTGCAAATGCGTGGCGAGGGCGAGCCGTCTGAAACGGGATCTCCGGGCGACTTGTTGATTAGGATTCACGTTAAACCACATCCACTATTCGAAAGATTGGAAAATGGTCATTTGCTTTACACCCTTAATCTGAACTTTACAGACCTTGCACTTGGAACCGAGGTTCGAGCTCCCACGTTAGATGGGAATGAGAAATTAAAAATTCCTCCGGGAACACAGCCTAACACCATTCTAAAGCTCAAAGGTAAAGGGTTACCTCACTACGGCAGTTACAGCAAAGGCGATGAGCTGGTTAGGATCAATGTAAAAGTTCCAGTCCAGCTGAATGACATTCAAAAGTCATTGCTTAAAGAATTAGATAGACAACTTAGAAACGAAGGCGGCAGCGCACGACAACCTTTTTGATAGAAATCCGTTTGTATTCGTAGCCGGAATATGTCATCTTCACTTTCAACAATTGACCAACGATTCAAAGGACGACGACGAAGTTCATGGTTTTCAACATTGATGGGCATCATAAGAGATGGAGCGAATGATGCAAGAAGTCATCAAGGAATACAGAACAGCAGATCAACGTGGAATAAAACACAAATAAGGACATCCACCACTACATAATATTCGTGACGATATAATGCTCCATTTAATTCAGAAATAGATTCGCTCTGAAACAGAAGATATTCGTGCACGAGGTATTTATCCAAAAGAATAAGTAAGTATGATTAGTCAAGTTCGGACGTAGATCTGGTTGGTAGAACACGATAGTGCCATGAAGATCACTTATATCGATGGTTTTAGCATTAGATATCTCGACTATGACAATGTGAAGCATGTATCAGATAAGCCCAGAGTTGTACTTTTGTTGCACGGAATAGGGGCCTCTGCTGAAAGATGGTTGCCTGTAGTTCCGGGATTGTCTAGACACTTTAGGGTAGTTGTCCCAGATATTATTGGTTTTGGGTACAGTGACAAGCCGACAGTCGAATATACGATGGATTTCTTTCTTTCATTCTTGCAAAAATTTTTAGATAATTTGAATATTCCGGCTGCGAGCGTGGTAGGGTCATCATTTGGAGGGTGGATTGCGATGGAATTCGCGATAAGGTTTAGCAGGAGAATAGATAAATTGGTTTTGGCTGCCCCTGCGGGAAGAATGCAATCTTCTACTCACGTTCTTGACCAGTATATTATGGCAGCACTTTATCCGACTCGTGAGAATGCACTCAGAGCCTTCATGGACATGGCTTACGATCCCAGTGCTGTTACTGAAGACACCGTAATAGACTTTGTTAACCGAATGAGGCTCCCAAATGCCAAGTATGCATTCATGTCCACATTGTTGGGAATACGAGACTCGCCAAATCTGTCTGATAGATTACCGAAATTATCAGTGCCAACGTTACTTATCTGGGGAGATAATGATAACATGATACCCATGCAGTACTTGGGAGATTACAGACAAGTTCCTCAAGGTGAGGTTGTAATAATAAAAGATTGTGGACATACCCCATATGTGGAAAAGCCAGCTGAGTTCAATAAGGCTCTCTTAAACTTCCTTGTCAAAGAGAGTTAGTAGGGATTAATGTTAAATAAATGCAAGTATAACCTTTTGTTGAAATGAGTGATAATGCTGGTGGAGATGAATCAGCTGGGGCATTTAAAAAGGCAATTGAAAAAGGCGCCGAAGCACAAAGAGATTTTGTAAAGAGTTATTCGGCAGTTCAGCAAGATGCAATTCACAATTTTTTCTCCACACTTCAAGGTTTGACATATTATAATGCGATGTTCAAGACAACTGTGCAGAGTGGGGGCAGGATCTCTATCCCTGAAGCTGAAAGGCAAGCATTGAATATTGGGGATGGTGACTTGGTTCAAGTAATCATAATACCCATTCATAGAAGAAAGGACACTGAACCTGGGTAGATCTGTAAATCTCCATGACTAGTAGTCAATCATCCTGTCGGTTACTATTTCATGGAACTTTCTGTAATTTGGCCATTGAGAGAGCTATTGGGATCGTGCCTTAATCCACTGACCGACCTTCGGAAGGACATTATTCTGAGAGTAGCTGCTAGCAATAAGTCCTACATGCCCTGTATGAAATCGCATTAACCTCTTGTCAGGACTTGATACTGCATCATTTAACGACGCACTGCATTGTGGTGATACGAGATGATCTTCTTCAGCAACAATATTAAGAAGAGGAATTTTTATCTTTGAGAGATCTATAATTTCATTTCCTATCTTCATTTCGTTAGCCACTAGAAGGTTTCTTTGATAAATGTCGGTAATCCATTGCCTAAATGTTTCCCCTGCAATAGGTGGTGTGTCATAAAGCCATTTTTCTACTCGGAGAAAATTCTGAACGAACTCCTCATTATCGATGTTTTCAACTAAGTTGAAATACTTGTTTACTCCTTGCTTGAATGGCTTTAAAGTCGAAAATAATGCATAAAGCTGCTCGGAGGGTAAATTACCAATGGAATTAAACATTCTGTCTGCATCTAGATGTCTCGAAAAATTACCTAGCACAGTAGTATCTTGATTGGAATCAATTACTGGTGCTATTGTGGCTAGATTTCTAATTTTATCTTCATGTAGTGTGCTATAGATGGCAGACATGGTAGCGCCCATACAATATCCGTGTAAGGTTATCTTGTTCACTGAAGTCTTTGTTCTAACAAATTCTACACAATCATCAATGTACTCATTCACATAATCATCAAAAGACACGTACTTGTCAACCCGCGCCGGCGTTTTCCAGTCTATCAGATAGATATCAAATCCTTGGCCTAGCAGATTGCGGATCCAGCTCTTATCAGGTTGCAAATCGAGGATATATGACCTGTTTATCAACGCATATACAAACAAAATTGGTGTCTTTGCTGTCTTGCTTACCATCGGACGATAATGTAGAAGCCTATACAGTCTTGCTTCATGCACGATTTCATTGGGGGTGCTCCCGACTTCGATAGCGCCTGCATTATGAAGCACATTTCGAGTTTTTTCGAGCTTACGGGTTGTGTCTCCAATTTCTTTTAAAATTATATTAGTATCGATTTTTTCATTGATTTCACTACCCCTTTTTAACGTTCTTTCGGACGTATTAGGAAGGTATGTTTCCTGATTCATTTATCTTCAAGGCCTCGATTTTCCGGGTCAGATCGTGAACAGTCTTTTTCAAATCGTGAATATCCTTCGACAGATCATCCATCTCGCTTCGGGTAGGAAGGTTGAGTACTTTCAAATTGTTTTCGGCAAGCCTCTGCAAATGTGTAAATAAATCATATTGGTTGTTTAGCACCAAACCGCACGAGATCGCATATTCCTTAGAATCAAACAAGCCAGTGAAGGCATCTTCAAAAACATCTATCGCAATCTTTCTATAATTTTCAAAATCCTGTTTTGAGTTGTACTGTTTGGGCGCTTTTTCCGAGGACTTGGCCAACGCTTGTACAAAGGTGTTGTTGATTTGTACCCAATATTCGTTTAAGTGGATTTGTAATTCAAGAAGGGTTTTCCCAAACTCAATAAGTTCCTTGAGATCAGATCTCGAATATTGGGAATAAGCGAAGGAGGGTCCAACCGTAGGCAATCTGCTGATATCGGACCAAATAGAGAATACTCTGGCTATCTGTTCCTGCAAAAAGCGGGGATCAGCATTATCTAGCGACTGGGTATTTCTATTAGGATTACTACTACTTCTATTATTGTTAACTTCATCCTCTATAACCATATGATTCACTTTCAACCGGCTGCCACAAGACGTTAAATTAGTGACAATAGGATTGTGTAATGTTATCTTGTTATTATACCTTTTCGTAACCGGGAAATTAAAAAATCGACGATGTTTGATACATTACTCTACCTAGTCCATTTCGAATAGATTTTATTAATAGCTAGACTTGGAAGCCATGTGTTGGGGTCAATGACGGCTAAACATTTTATAAAGGTGGTTTTACCTTTTCAACTTACCATGCTGCCTGTTTTGTAGTACGATTTTAACTGTAACTACGAATCAGGCTTAGACGCAAGGGCTCGTAGCTCAGCATGGATAGAGCGCCTGCCTTCTAAACTTGAAGAAAGCCGGAAGTCGTGGGATCGAAGCCCACCGGGCCCGTTTTTTGGAAGGATATGAGAATATGGTAAGGCGAGATTTAAAAAGTGTGAGTATACGCCATACAAAGGGACCATTGCTAAACGATTTTAAGTAGCTTATTATCCATGGATGCTCGTATCTGTGATATGGTAAGCGACAGCGATCTGCGCCTGATCGTAACGCAGGCACGAGAGGGGGCAACAACACGTAAGTTCAGCCAGTCTGTGGAACTAACACTCGTATTAAGAGATATCGATGTTAAAAAAGGGTTTAACCTAAACGAAGTGGTGATTTTGCCTCACAAACCAACCAGACAAGCCAGCATTTGTGTAGTCGGGACTGGTGATACTGGTACAAGAGCACGCAAGGCTGAAGTGGATAGAGTAATAC
>WJXE01000068.1 GCA_009665115.1 Nitrosopumilales archaeon | reverse complement strand
CTTTTATACGGTCAGCCCCTAGATGGGTAAGATCAAGTTTCAGACAGTCCGCACCGGATTCATGCTTAAAGCCTCTGCCTTGCTGAATCTCTTGGATCATAGCACGAGAAACGATATCTCTAGACGCCAGTTCAAGCTTTTCTGGTGCATACTTTTTCATAAAACGCTCGCCTCCAGAATTGATAAGATATCCACCTTCGCCTCGCGCGCCTTCTGTAATTAGTATACCAGAAGGTAAAATTCCTGTTGGATGGAACTGTACGAATTCCATGTCCTTAAGGCCTATTCCTGCACGGTAAGCCATATCCAAACCATCAGGCGTAGACGAATATGCATAAGTTGAGAAACTGTATATCCTGCCTGCTCCGCCCGTGCAAATTATGCCGGCAGGAGCCAATAGTTTAAAAAAGTTTCCAGTTTTCATTTCTATAGCAGTGACTCCCCGGAAACTATTTTCATCGGTCAGGATGGAGGTGCAGAACCATTCATTATAAAAACGGATGTTGTCAAATCTAAGAGATGTGTCATAGAGCGTTTGCATCTCGTAAAATCCTACCTTGTCTTGAGCATAAGTTGCTCTGGGGAATGAATAACCTCCGAAATTGCGCTGGTCGATTCTCCCATCATTTCTCCTAGACCAAGGCATTCCCCAATGGTCTAGTTGATAAATTTCGTAAGGGGTATCATGTACCAGTCGTTGGGCAACGTCCTGATCGGCAAGAAAGTCACTGCCCTTAATAGTGTCGTAAATGTGAGATTCTTGATTGTCTCCTTCTTCCTCGAACAGTACAGCCGCAGTTCCGCCTTCTGCAGACACAGAGTGAGATCGCATGACCTGGACCTTAGAGACCACTGCGATCTCCAATTTCTCATTTGTAGCGGCTGAAGAAATAGCGGCCCTCAACCCGGCTAGACCGGAGCCTATAATTAATACGTCCTGAGAGATAGAATCGACCAACTGTTCTTGCCAGCTGCTACGGGAGGTAAAGCATTCTCATAAATATCTTTGTGACCCAAAATAAGATCAAAAATGAATTCTCTAGGTTCTACCCATTAATTCCTGCTTGGTCCAATATGAGAAAATTTTCGCAAATCTTCAGAATGGGAAATAAAAATTAGTTGAGAAGCTGGACGGACAAACACACACAATCTCCAAGATGGACTACACGGAGATCTTGTCCGAACCCCCGACTTACGTACTACGTGCTGTTTCACGCATACAATAACGAAGCAGCATGGAATCGAAAGCTTATGATTTGGAGTCACCTTATTTCAGAAAACCTCAATAAGAGTCACCTGGCCTGATCGAACGCCCTACAGACGGCTTCCTGCAGATGGTTCACATCTAGTTTTGTTTCGGTACGGTCCTTCATGTCCTTTAGCGTTACAAGTCCATTTTCTATTTCCCCTTGGACAACGAGAACTATCAAAAGTGAGTTTTTGGCGTATGCGTCTTCTAGTTGTCTTCGAATAGACCTTCCCTGAATGTCATAATCGGTATAAATGCCGGATTTTCTAAGATCAGAGACTATTTCCAGAACATGTTTTCTAACACTAAGCGAAGTGTGGGCAACGTAGACTATCGGAGTTTTTGGTGGCTCCAAAAGTCCACTTTTTTGCATCGCTAGCACTATTCTTTCGACCCCACCAGCCGCACCCGAAGCACCGACGTCCTTCCTTCCGAAGGCGTCCGTCAAGATGTCATATCTCCCCCCACCGACCAGGGCACCAACATCCACAAGAGGATCGAGTGCTTCAAAGACTATTCCGGAATAATAGTCGAGCCCTCTCACAACTCCCAAGTTGATCCTAGTGTCGTTTACTTTCCTTGACTTCAAAGAATCCATTAACTCTTCTAATTTTTGCCAGCTTACCAGGCCTTTTGTTTCAAGATTTGACCTAACCTCTTCAAGTCTACCCTTGATCCTAGAAAGATCTAGTAGGCTGCGTAATAGAGTAGAGTCTATCCTGCTTGAGTATTCTTTGAAAACTTCTTCGATGCCCTTCTTCGGAACTTTGTCCAGAGCTCTCAGCATTTCACGGATAATCTTTTGATCATAAACCCCGAGCACTCTTTGAACATATTGCTCAATCAACTGAAGATCATTTATCTCGATGATGACCTTCAATCCCAGCTTCTTGAGAAAGGTCGAAACAAATTCTATTACTTCTGCATCGGATTCCACGCTAAAGGAGCCATAGATCTCTATATCCCATTGGTGGAAATACCTATATCTTGCTGCCTGTGGCTCGTCGTATCTCCAAACGCCAGCAAATGCAGCAATTTTAACCGGCATTTTCAGATCCCGTCTCGAAGCAATAAAGCGTGTTAACCCAATAGTAAGGTCAAATCTTAAAGCAATATTTCGCCCCCCTTTGTCAGTAAAACTGTATATGTCATTGGATATTGTAGGGCCGGCCTTTGCCTCAAGTGTGGCTAGCATTTCGACTGGAGAGGGCTCTATACTTTTAAAGTTGAATAACCTCGTAGTCTCAAAGAATTTCTCTTTGATGTAATTGATTCCAAGGAGCTCGTCCGATTCGAGGTCCCTCATCCCTCGTGGAAGCTCTAACTTCATACTCAAGAAAATTCGGCGTTGGCATTTAGATTTTGCGATCAATTATAAGGATACAAGGCAAAATTGGGCAATATGACAGGCTTTCGCTACTTAGATCACATGACTGACGTTATCGTTGAGGCGTATGGGAATACACTGGAAGATGCTTTTGCAAATTCTGCCCGTGGCCTCGTCAATACGATGTTCGAATTATCTGACGTCAGTCCTGATATGGAAGTCGCTATCTATGCCGAGGGACATGACCTTAAGAGCCTGCTTTACAACTGGCTAGAGAAGGTCATGCTAATAATGCTAATAGACAATATCCTTGTTTCAGATTCAAAAATTATCATATCTGGATGCAATGGTATGTATTCGATCAACGCAGTCGCAAAGGGAGAACATACCGACCTAGAGAAGCACCACTACAAAATAGAGATTAAAGCGATAACATATCATGAAATGGAAATCAAGCAAGGTTGCAAAGATGTGACGATTCGCTTTTTGCTGGACCTTTGACTTTGCAACGTCGCGACTTCAAAAGTGACCAAGTAGTCATACTCGGACAATTGATTCATGACAAAATCTTAAATAGCAAATTGCTGCTTTACTTTTTGTGCAATGAGTGAGGAAAAAAAAGGTACTAGTATGCAAGCTCTAATGGAGCTTTCTGAGAAAAATTTTGATGAAATAGTGAGTGGAACCAAACCCGTGTTGGTGGATTTTTGGGCGACTTGGTGCGGGCCATGTCAATTCATGCTACCTATTTTCGATAAGTTAGCCAAAAAGTATGTCGACAAAGTAATGTTCGCAAGGTTGAATGTCGACGACAACCAAGGGGTTGCCATGAAATTTGACGTATATGCCATTCCTACATTTATTATTTTCATGAACGGCAAGGCAATAGATAGGGCTGTGGGCGCAGTCGGAGAAAAAGGCTTAGAGGGATTACTACAAAAATACCAATAGCCCCTCACAAGTTGTATGGATTTAAGTTGGTCAAGTTCCGAGTCTACAAGTAACCGAAGGCCGCATCTTCGTTTCTTTTCAGCAATAAAATTTTGCCAAAAACATCTTCCTCTTCTGGGTTCAGTCGTACCTTGAAACGTTCTAAGAGCATCTTCGCCTCCTTGCTGTTAAGATCAGTGTAGAAAACATCTCCTTCGTTAATTTGTCTTCCAATGACTGGCCCTCTAATGGAGACTGCAATCTGCATCCCCTTAGTTGCTTCTTCTATCGATTTGCCATTTTCCTGGACTTGATGTATTACGCCTATCTTCTTGCCTCCGTCATTTATCACTCGCACTTTCTGTCTAAGCTTACCGACTAGAACTTCTGCTCCAAATACGGCAGGGTCGTTCCGTCTAAATATGAACCCTTTCAAAAATTGGAATTTACAAACAGGTGCTAATTCGTTAAATAAAATGGAATCTTCATGCTCTTTTTGGAACTTAATCCAATCTGTATATGATCGCACTAAATTGTATATTATTCGATCATTAATGATCTTAACATTTCGTTCCTGCGATTCTTTTTGTGCCTCTTCTAAAATTTTTATATTAAATCCAAGAACCACGCCCACGTATCTGTCCTTCTCTCTTACTGCAGATGCTGCAATTACATCCCTTCTGGTAATAGGCCCAATATCAGCGCTCTGGATTGGAATGTTCTCCCTTTTGAGGAGGTCCGTAACCGCTTCTATAGAACCAATCGTATCGCATTTTAGTATAACTCCGTTAGAATTAGTGTCGATGAAGGCACTTTTAATTTCTGAGTCCACTATTGATTTGAGTCTCTCTTCACTTTCTCCCCTCCTTAACACATACAGCGGACTACCTGCTAGAACACCTTCTAGATCTGGCGCTGTTATTTTTACGCCTGCTGCCGCGATGACTTCAGTGACCGGTTTAAATTTATCTCTCGGATCTCGCATCTCATCCAACGGTTTTGGTAGAAGCAGGGACTTGATTTTAGTAACTATGGCAGAGTTTCTTTTCGCCAAAACAATACTATCGCCTTGTCTTAATACTCCATCAAGAACAATCGTGTTTGCAGACGGACCTAAGCCTATCTCTTCGGTGATTTCAAGAATTATTCCTCTTGCGACTCCATCGTGTCTTTCCAACTTGGTAGCCATATATTGCTGTGCAAGACCGACCAGTACTGCAAGTAATTCCGGTATTCCAACGCCCGTTACTGCACTTACGGGCACGATTGCTAGTTCTTTTGAGAAATCTTTAACTCGCCAGAATACCTCTGAATTGTAACCCATTCTTGAGAGCGCACCTACTACATTGTATATTTTTTCATCTAATAGGATACTCACGGAACTATCCTGTTCTTTAATTTCATCCGTAATGAAGGAGACTCTGTTTTTTGATTGATTTGATTTACGCCAGCCACTAACGACGTCAACCTTATTTAGAGCAATCACAAACGGCACTTTTCTTTTTGCAAGGATTCCCACACTTTCGATGGTCTGAGGCTCAAATCCCTTGTTTATATCAACAACAACTATTGCAAGATCTGCTGCTGAACCTCCACGCACTCGTAGATTTGCAAAAACCTCGTGTCCTGGCGTGTCTATGACCAGTAAACCTGGAATCTGTGTATCAGCTTTTGCCAGTTTTTGATACAAGAGCCCTGTAATCTCTTTTACCGTTTCGATAGGAAAGAAGCTTGCCCCAATGTGCTGTGTAATACCTCCGACCTCTCTGGCTTGGACGGCCGTCCCGCGTATTCTATCTAGTAAAGAAGTTTTGCCAGAGTCTACGTGACCCAAAACCACTACTACGGGTTGTCGGAGCTGCACTTATGTAATACGATTAAAAATGACTCGGGACTCTATTATGAAGCTTTCATATGAATCAGAGGCGTGAACTACATTGTCAGTTAGACCAATCCCAAAATCACCTCTAATGGTTCCAGGCGCCGCCTCAAAAGATTTGGTTGCTCCTATCATTAATCTTACAGTATTTATTGCATTAGTCCCTTCAAGTATACATGCAATGACTAAACCGGATGAGATGAATTTTACTAAATCGTTAAAAAATGCTTTATCCCTATGCGGTGCGTAGAATTCTTGAGCCTTCTCTAGAGTAAAATTAAATGACGTTATATTTTTTATCTGAAAACCTTTTTCCTCAAACCTCGCCAGAATTCTACCAGTTAGCTGTCGTCTAATGCCGTCAGGTTTAACAACGATAAGAGTCTGTTCTACGACCATGGTATTACTTTTTTACCTTAATACCACCTTTCACGTATTTTGTGGTCCATTTGAACTTTCGGGGGTCACGTTTCAGCTTCCGGAGATTCTTTTTACATTTATTAGAGCATGTCCACTGAATTGAGCCGTCATTTTTGACAAGCATTGTGCCTTGCCCTGTAGTCACATGCCTGCCACAGAAAAAGCAATTACGTACCGATGTCGCCGTCTTGCTCATATCCTATACCTACATGATAATGCTCGAGATATCACTTTATCTTTCGCGCTTCTCTCTCAGTTTCCCTGAGCATCAAGATATCGTTCATTCTGACCGAACCTTTGACATTTCTAGTTAAAATACGGCCCTTGTCTTTTCCTTCCAGAACTCTAACCCTTACCTGTATAACCTCACCTGCAATACCCGTTCTGCCAACAATTTGGATCACCTCAGCAGGAATAACCCTTTCTTCTGATGTCTTACTCATTTAATGACTATCACTTTTTAGCCTTGATAGACGTAATCGAGCTTACAACTTGTTCAAGGATATGCTGACCTTCTCCTGCATCTAAAATCGTTGCAGCCGCAGAGCCCACGTCTATTCCAAGAGACGCACCAAGCTGCTGCTTGCTAGGGACAAAAATGTATGCCGCATTTCTCTCTTCACAGAGAATTGGCAAATGGGCAACAACCTCAGGAGGTTCAACATCTTCTGCGATGACCACTAGTCTACTGGTACCCCGCTCGATTGCTTTAGTGGTCTCATTGGTGCCTTTTCTTACCCTCCCGCTCTGCTTTGCTATACGTACAGCTTCATATACAGCACTAACTAGATCTTTTGGAGTTTCAAACTTTACATAATATGGTTTACTCATTGCTTAATCATCACCCATTGGGATCATCTTAGTCTTCTCTAAGAGGCAAATAAGAGTATTAAAAATGTTGTCTATTTTAGATTCATAAAGCGCAATTAATTGTACCTTCAATTAATCGCCTATACTCTCTCACTTTTGAATTCAACAGCATCTCATCTGTAGATTCTGCATACATTCTAACTAGTGGCTCTGTGCCACTCGGTCTTACCATCACCCAAGTTTCTTTATCTATCCATATCTTTGCACCGTCTAGAGTTTCAACGTTCTGAAAGCTGCCGTGTTTCAAACATGATTGCACAACCTCATGTGCTTTCTGTTTGTTGCATCTAAATTTCGCTTTGTATTGAAATATTTTTGGTAACGACGACATCAGAGTTGAAAGCGTTTGATTCTCTGTTGCCATCATGTCTAACACAAGTGCTGTCGTCATGACGCCGTCTCTGACTTCATTTAATTTCCCATACATGAAACCACCATTTTCTTCTAGTCCTATTATCGATTTTCTCTTGACCATCTCTCGTGATACTTCAACGCTCCCAACCTTCGTATGGATAACTTTTGAGCCGGCTTCATTTGCTACTATAGAAACAGCCATCGTAGAATTTATCGGACATACCACATCCGCACCTTTGTGCTTCGTAGTTAACAAATGACTCACGATTGCGGCTCCGGTTCTATCGCCGGGTTGTACTACTCCTTTTTCATCACAAAAGATGCTACGGTCTCCATCGCCATCATACGCTACGCCTAGATCTGCCTTCGTGCCTCTCACAATGCTAGATAGAACTTGGAGATTATCCAGCGTTGGTTCTGAGCCTCGTGCGGGAAATGTGCCGTCTATAGTACTATTCAAAGCAACTATCTTACACCCTAATCTTTCGGCAAGTAAGGGGGCGACTGTCGCCTGTACACCATTGCCGGCATCCAGCGCAATAGTGAACCTTCGTTTTCGAATCGTCTCGATATCTATCAACTGTGTAACATCGTTTAAGTAAGAATTAATTACCAGTGGGTCAGGAAAATCCAGCCCATATCCATCGATTTTGGAAAATCTCTTTGAGTAATAAATCGCTTCAACATCTAATTCGTCTTCTCTTGAAATCTCTACACCGTCCGCTGCGATTGGCTTAATCCCATTATATTCAGCAGGATTATGAGATGCAGTTATCATTATTCCACCATTGTAGTCAAGAGACTTTACAGCATATTGCAGACAAGGAGTGGGCAGTAAACCTGCATTACTCACATCTACGCCTGCGGAGTTGATTGTCGAACGAACAATCCGTGAGATAATGGGACTAGACTCCCTTCCATCGCACCCCACAACAATTGGGCCGTTTTCGTAGTAGGTCGATAGGGAGTAAGAAAGATCGACGATTAAATCCAGTGTAAGTTCGCTACCAAAAACTCCTCTGACGCCGTTAGTTCCAAATAACCTACCGTTTCTATCTTCCATTATTTTCTTCACCCTGATGCCGGAGTGAATAATTTATTACTGTTGTGATTCTATTCGTTGGATATCGAATCCTGGCATAGATTCAGCGCTAGCAACTAAAAATCCTTCCACATATTGCAACAATGTCTGTCTTCCAAGGCACCGAGACAGACAAATTCGAATATGGTGGTTCAATTCACCGGAAGGGCTCAGTTGATGACATCATTACTAATGCACATAAGGAGCTGCTAACTTATTTTGATCACTTCCAAGATAGAATCATCTTAGCACATCCATGATAGTAATATATATGAGATTTTTTGAGAAATGTTTATGTTCAGCAATCAGCCTGGTCAGAGCAACTCACGGCTTAGAGTTATGGTTGTTGACGATGAGAAGGATATATTACGTATAATAAAAAGAGATTTAGAATCGAATGACTCGAAAACCAGTTTCAAAGTTGAGGCTTTCTCCGACGGCGAGTCAGCCCTAAACGCTTTCAACAGCCACCCTGCTGACTATTATGATCTTGTCCTCACTGATATCAGAATGCCAAAAATGAATGGTTTCGAATTATATCGACATATAAAACAGAGAAACCCAGCAATGAAAATCGCATTCATTACGGCCTTTGAAATTACCAAAGAAGAGTTTAGTAAGGTTTTACCTTCCATAGACGTTGAGCATTTCATAAAGAAGCCTATATCAATGTCAAACCTGATACCTAGGCTAAGAT
>WJXE01000067.1 GCA_009665115.1 Nitrosopumilales archaeon | reverse complement strand
GTGTCGTAGCGATCCTTGAATTGCTTGTCGAAGGTGTTTCAATGTTATTGTTATTGTTATGGTTATTGTTATAGTGGTGGTTGATACTGCCGGGGCCACTAATTCCTGCAATTGAATTTTGAGAATAGCAATTGTCCACTATTTGTATGGTTGGCGGGTCCTGGTGGGTTTTCGAAATACAACTGTAGAATTTGTTAATTTCTTTGTCCAAGATGGGATTGCCGGTATTTACTAGTTCTTGGATGACGGACGCCCCTCCTCCGTTCCCAATGCTTACCGCCATCACGGAATTGAAATACCAATTTGTCGTTAGAATGGACAAACCCATAATAGAAGCAATCAATATTAGTAATAGCAAATCACGCATATGGATTCCATTTAGAAATCATCCTTATATGATTTGAGAATGCATTGACAGGATTGTGGTTATTGCATAATCCTCTAATACTTGATTAGTGCTTTTTTTCGACTAACCCGATAATATAAGAAATTTAGTCAGCGGTTCTGTCATAAGATTTGAATTCTATTCTTTTGTGTATATAGTCTAGAATCACACTGTTCGCAAAAATAGTATGGGCCGCTAAAATCAGAATATAATGTCATGGTATCATAGCAGCGTGGGCACTCGATTTCAGATTGGAGCTCTGTCTGCATTGCCTTCTCTCTATTTTGTCGATGATAAAAAAAGTGATCTATTGGTCATTACCCTTGCTACGATAATTTTATTTCATCTTTATTTCACGCTGGTATAAATAATCGGAGCTACTTCGTCAATTTTGTTTTGTAAATGCAAAAAACGTATACCTTTCTCAGTCGTTCTGTAGGTGTGCGTTCCTTCTTCGTATTGTATCAAACCATTTTCCACTAAGAGCGACAAGTATTCTCTCAGCTGATTAAAGGATATAAACGCGCTATACATTAATTTAGTCTTAGTAGCTCTTCCGCCATTTGCAGCATTCAAGAGTAGCCCGATTATGTCACTCCTGCTTCTGTATTTCACTTTTCATATATTGTCCGACTAATTATTTATGAGAAACCGAGCTTATGTCAATTTCTCTTTTGCTGTTTTTTCCTCATGTACAAGTATCCATTGTACCAGAAAAGAAATATAGGCTATACTTATCAAACGACTATAATCGACTTGAATGGCACGCTTACAGTTGCGGATTTTAAGCTAGGGCCGGAAATAATAACGCAACGTTAAGGCTGTCACCGTGGCGTTGAGCACCGATTCTTGTCAGATGGGGAAACGTAATCTTGTCTGATCCATGTCGGTTTGACGATAAATCTGTTTTGGGTTTTTATGCAGACGATGATGGAGACCTCGTTCTAAAAATAGGTAAGGACCGATACATTGGTTAAAAATATTGGCAATCCGATTTGACTTTGTCTTGTGAAATACAGAAGCCGTATCGGAGCTATAACAAATGTTTCTTTTATGTAAGATAAACGTTTCAGCCGCATTTTCTTGTCATGTTGCTCATGATCACTTAATGATCGTTAATTATTGATCTTTCTTACGTCAAATAACACGTCAGATTATAATTGTAAATTGATCTAAGCGATTTGAAGATAGATATTTAATGGTACGATGTGACATAAAAAAATTAAAGTATGAAAAATAAGATGAGAGGAAGAAGTATCCTGGTGACTTTGTCTGATATCGATATCCCACCACTGCTGTCTGATTTCTTAATTTCTATGGTAATTTTATCGCCCTCATACTGATTTTAAATGTAGGGGAACCCGTGAGCGGGCAGCCACCACCCATGGCCATAGAAATATTTGACGTGGCTTTTGGCAAACTCTTAATCAAGTTCTCTGGAGAAGTAAATGCCATCATATTTAGACCAAATGGATTTTGCGGCTTTTTGGGGTCCAGCTCGTAATCATTTGGATCAGCAAATATGACATAAACTTAAGGACTTCAGTCTTGAGAGGCTTCAATTCTTGAAATAAGATACTCCTTCTTCATTGCCAGGTTACACTGAAGATTAGGCTAATAATTTTTCCACAAGCAAACGATTTTCAGACAAGTGCTGTACCGGCTCTATTTGTATCTTAGTAACAACGACTTTGTGTTTGGTTTTAAAATTGTGCTGGAAAGATCAAGTAGTAGTGCATAATAAATTCCGCTATCTTGGCAGGAACGGCTAAAATCACGTACGGTCTGCGAAATTTGTGCTACTACCCAACCATATCTTTCTGTGCTATAACCTTAGTCGGTCTTATCCTAACAAGAAATTCACCCTTTACCGCATTCCTCTTCCCGTAAGCTTCTGCATTATCTTGTCCCATATATCGTCCTGCTATTTTGGTTGCCCATTTTAGGAGCTCACGTAGATCTGGTTCTTTAATTATTTCCGCTATTCCGTCTATTACAACAAATGAAAAGGGGGGGGTTTGATCGTCTACACATAGACTTACTCGCGGATCTCTCAACATGTGTTTGGCTTTCGATGAGTCCTGGCCAGTAGTGAACACGACCTTTATATTGGAATCATCCTTATCAAGAATGAACCAAATAGGAACCACATGAGGCCTTCCATCTTTGCGGACTGTTGATATCTTTCCCGTTAGAGTGCCAGACAGGAGGAAGGTTTGAATTTCCTCTTTACTCATTTCTTTCATTTTTCAAATAGTAAATTCAAAAAGTGGCTTAAAAAGATAAGGCGGATACATTTGATATTGATATTGAAGTGAATGACCACAATGACCAGCCCCTATGTTCTGCGTTATGCTCCATGAGGAACAGGGTAGCAAAAATTCATTCATATTTTCTTGCTAAATACAATATACAAATTGACTGGTTCCTCATTTTCTTCTCCCATCCAGAGCATTTCAAAGCCTTCCAATAAATCTTGTATCTCCTTCTCTGTAAAGAATCGGATCTGAAAGCCGTTTATATCATAGATTCCTTTATCTATTTGGACCCCCTCACCATAGGATTTGTCATTGTGGTTTCTAACAGAAAAGAAGTTGAATCCCTTTTGTTTGAGTACTCTCCTTTTTTCTGAAAATAGAAAATGAAGCTCGTCGAGTGAAAAGCGCATGTTGAGAAACATGTGTGAATACACAGCATCAAAATAGCTATCTGGAAATGGAAGCGCTCTCCTGACATCAAAGATTCGTGGTGTTATTGGCAGTTTTTTTTCCTTTGTTATCTTATCCAGTATCTGAATAGCAACATTAGAGTAGTCTACTGCCTCTACTTCAATTCCATTTGATGCAAAAAGTGTTGTATCTCTTCCGTGACCCGCGCCTAGCTCCAAGATTCTCCTTACATTGTTCATTTTCATGTGATTAAAACAAAGCAGAGCAAAGTTGCTGGCATCCTGTCCAAAGAAAGCGTTGTCTGATTTGTAGACTTTATTCCAGACTTCACCATTGTGTTTTCCTTTTGCCTGACTTTCCAAGCAGATCTGAATACTTGGCCCTACCCGCGTAATAATCTTGCCAGTGTAATCCCACTCCGCTGGGATTACTAAAAATTCCTGCGTCCATCAACCAAGCATATTATGATCCGCTACGGCGACGAGAATTAGCAAAACAATAAAATCGACTGGTTATCAACTTTGCGGGGCAGATATTGTTTGGGAATGAATGCCCCCACTGATATAATACGAGCCGGGGTCCCACCAATATTAAAATATTTAATATTGGTGCTCCTTTATTGCGTGACTTTGTAATTTAATCAATGTAGCTATTGTTATTACTGCAGCCTAATGCGGAAATGTGGGTATTGCTGGAATACCTGAATTGGTTTGTATTCCTGTGAAATTGTGAACTAGATTTTACCGGCTCGCTTGTTGTGCCTTTCCAATTTGTATAAGTACCGCCAGGTCCGAGAGGTTGTACGGGTTTGTATCCGTGTTGGTTTGTCTGAAGTTGAACGTTACATTTTGTATGAGTTGCGTTAGATGGTGTAGATGTACCAATTACCGGTAAAAAACTGCCGGCCGGCACCTGTTGGCCTTGCTTTGGTGAAAATATTTTCAAGTATGCTGAAGCTGATGACGTTAAGATCGATGTTACCAGTATTAGTGCTGTCGTTATCGTTATCGTTGCAAACAACAGAGCCGTTTCTTGTTGACGCATTTATTTACTTCGTCAGATATCACATAAATCTTTATCGTCTAATTTTGTCGATCTACAATGACACTATACACCCATTACTTATTCGGCCCCAAAAAAAGAGAAAAGAGATGTTGTTGTTAGTGGGCGGCACTCGCGCTCGCATCAAAACTAAATGTGTATAATACCTTATCTGATATTGACATCGATTCTACTTTACCAGTCACACATGAAGGACATTTCTCGACTGTGTCGTGCAAGTCTAGATAAGATGCACACCAAAAAACATGATAAGAAATGTATTTGTTTGCACTTCGCAGTCCTTATTGTTGTTAATGTGCTGCAGTGAAGGGAAGCGTAATGAAAGTGAATTATATTGGTCGAAAAAAGCTTCTATATCAAAGGAGAGAGCAAAGGGATCTTCGACTTTGGATTACGGGCTAGTCTAATTGGTAAAGCAGCGATCAAAACATCAAATTACATACAACGATCATGCCTGATGATGAGAATCAAGTAAGGGTCACTGCCAGCGGAAGCAATGATAACGTTACTAATTTTTATGAATATATTAAAAAGAACGATGTAAGGGCTGAAAAAGCTAATATGATGTATAAAGTAGGACAGATGTTAGACTGCAATGCGGCTGAAATCAATTTTACTAATTATCATGAATCATTCGCTATTGAACAACAGGGCAAGACCTGTATTATAGCACAAAAAATGTTATCCTCATTGAAAGGAGCAGAAAATATTGGGATATATCCGGCCCAAGGAAGCATGTCCCTTGAGCCGTTGTCGAATGCTGTTAAAGATATATTCACATTAAATTATATAATCAATTGTAGATTAACATTGCTTTTACAGTCTCTGGTTGTTGCATTTCATAAATAATTAGAAACAATTTCACATTAAATAATGTAAAGCCGACGTAACCATGCGAATAATGATCACTTTAAACCGGTTGTTCCCCCTGCCTGTTCGTCAGTAAAACACATCGGACTGCAAAATAAAAAGGAAATCATCCGTAAAACGTAAAGCGGAATGGCTAGCTGCTTCAAGGTCACTTGTCATAGGTACCACTTAAGCCTGATTCCTTAAATTATATTTTAAAACGATTTTCTTGGTCGTCCTTAAATATGTGCTCAATTATCATGAGACAATGTCAAATCACGAATCCATCGCTAAAAAATGCGTTGGTGTAACGTTAGTACTAGTGCTTACGACAGTGTTTTTGTTTGATGCGGCCGGTGTGACCATTACTTCGTCAAATGCGGCAAGTGCCTTTCCTCAAGGGCCAACCCATGGCTCTCCTTCTTTTTTGGTTGCAAGGGCGGGGGTTCCTATGGCTGCCACAGGAAATAATACTGTCTTCATGGCGTGGACAAACAACGACACAGGACACTAGAACGTATTCTTTGCAAAGAGCACGGACGGCAAGACACTGAAGACAATGATGATAAGCTCCCCCAACAAGGGACACGCAGTAGATCTGAATACAGAGATAGCGGCATCAGGAAGCAATGTGTACGTAACATGGTGGACCAACAAGACCGGAGTACTAATGCCACTATTCAGAGCCAGTAATGATGGTGGAAGTACATTTGCAAAACCGATAACGCTAAACAGTACTGGATAATTAGCGATTTTTCCTCTTCCTTTTTTGTTTTGAAGATATATTATTACTTGAATAGATCAAGCGCGTTTTGTCCTCTTTCCCAATGCCGTCAAATCGCCCGTCAAACGCGGCCGTCACTTGGTAGTACTACTACATAGTACAACGGATTTTGATCGATCAATTGACTAATAATGATGGTATCTTCAAGTGGAAGACTATTACACGTTAAAATGAAGTGTATGAGACCATCCTATTGTGTAATCAGTCCTTGCTCTCGAGCGACTTCATATCAATCACGAACCGGTATCGAACGTCACTGTCTATGACTCGCTCGTATGCCTCGTTCACCCTCTGAATCGGGATAAGCTCGATGTCGCAAGCGATGTTATTCTTACTGCAGAAATCAAGCATTTCTTGAGTCTCTCGTATTCCACCGATCACAGAGCCTGCAAGACTTCGACGAGCACTAATTAGCGAATAGGCGCCAATCGGCGTTTCTTTCTCAGGAACCCCGACCACGACCATGGTCCCATCTAATGCGAGTAGATTCAAGTATTTGTTCCAATCTATCTCGACTGCTAATGTGTTAATGAGAAGATCAAAATACCCTTTGAGCTTCTCGAAAGTCTCCGGATCGGATGTAGCATAGAATTTATCCGCTCCCATCTTCTTGCCATCTTCTTGTTTTCTAAGCGAGTGACTGAGCACTGTGACTTCCGCACCAAGTGCATGAGCGATTTTTACTCCCATGTGTCCCAGGCCTCCTAGACCGATAATACCGACTTTCTTTCCAGGACCGGCTTTCCAATGCATAAGAGGCGAATAGAGCGTGATACCGGCGCAGAGAAGTGGGGCTGCACGATTCATTGGAATATTCTCGGGGATTCGAAGCACATAATTTTCATCGACTACGATTTTATTCGAATATCCTCCTTGAGTACGATTCTTTCCGTCTCTTTCGACTGCGTTGTAAGTCAAAGTCGGTCCCTCCGCACAATACTGCTCAAGCCCTTCACGACAAGGACCGCATTTGCGGCAAGAATCGACGAAGCAACCGACAGCGACTCTGTCACCCATTTTATAACGGGTTGACTTTGCGCCAATTCCCGTGACAACGCCTGCGATCTCGTGCCCTGGAACCATCGGGAATGTCGATGCTCCCCACTCATTACGCACTTGGTGTATGTCCGTGTGGCAGATCCCGCAATACTGAATGTCGATGGCGACATCATGATCACGAGGTTCACGTCTCTCAAAGGAGTACGAAGTAAGAGGCGCTTTGGCTTGCTGGGCTGCATATCCATTGACTTGAATCATCTTCGTCTAATTCTTTGGGCCCGTTTAAGAACGTAATCTCGCTGTCCTCGCTATCACGGCCAGCTAGTACGATCCCGAATCAGGTCTCAGCTCCATAGTATGGCACGGTCAATCCGACCCCTACCAGCTCAAAACAAGTGCTTGGATCGCGCGACACTCAACGGTTGTTTCTTGTAGACGAATGTACTGACCGAGTAACCCCCACACTAGAAGTACAAACGCCATAGCTAGCGAGTGCGCCAGAACCCATGAGAAGGAGGCGAATGCCTCAGCCCCTAGCAAGGATGATTCGTCGGAGGCAGGTCGGATCGCCGGATAAAGGACAAAAAATATTCCGGAACGCGCTCATGGATTTCTGCATCACGCAAACAATGTTACACCCGCTCTTTCAACGTAACCACCAGGACGTACTAAACCATAACTTTTGGTATGGTTCCATTATCTTGATTGATCTGTAAAAATATGTTTCCCTAATTAATGTACAATTAATGATGAAGTATTCGATCTAATACTCAGAGGTACTATTTAGAGAAGACCTCTTATCTTTATGTTCATACTGTTGTTGATTTGACTTGATAATGGTCCAAATATCTAATTGATGTATCTATCACTGCTCTTTCTTGATCGTATTCCCTGATCCAATACGTAGCTATGACATATTCCTTATTACTGTCGCTTCTTATAGTCATCGAATGACCATCGATATTAACTATACATCCAATGTAGATCATCTCACAGGTATCAACTTTCTTATTTATTAGCTCATTCCAATTAGATGTTTGTTTTAGCTTTTCGAGAGAGTGGGTTCGAGGTTTTGATCGTACTACTGATCTTACTCCAGATTCTTTGATGTATTGAAAGGGTTGCTTCCCACTATCTCTGTTTCCGTTTAGTCCTACAATGATGTCGCGTTTCCATCGTTTGATCGACAACGCTGTTCTATTAAAAAGTAATACTATCATTATGCTTGCGCCTATAGCTGTGACGAGGAAAATTATCGAGTCCACATAGGTCACTCACTAATTGTTTCTTAGGAGAAGACAAGCCAGAATTTATATGTTTGTGGCGATCTATTTACTAGTCGTCTCTTAAGCAATACGTTAGGGAAGAAAACAGCAGTTGCATTTAGCTTACGTGGTATACCATCATCTATGGTAGTTAACTGGCGTATCTATAACGAATCATTGGTAAGGCGTAGTGAAATAGTACTTATATTGATGTCATTGACAATTGGAATAACGAGTTTAGTAAGATGAACGATGGTAAAGAATTGCATCACGCAGGTGTCCAGATTCTCTTGTTCGATTACTTGGATATATGGGAGTCTCTGATGTCCCACTAATTATTTCTGCCATATATGAAGGGGCTAAATTACATTTACAGTAGCCAAGACACCTTCGTATAGCATCTTGCCTTGCAAAGTTTTTCAGTATAAAATATGTCAGAATAATAATTCTATTGAATTAAACTCATTTGTTTCCTTTTCTATTTATGTCGGGACATGCCAGTTATAGAATTATTTCTTAGATCTTAGGCTAAGCTATATGGTAGACATATGGTATATGCATATGGTGGTAGATGGTATTACCATGAAAATCAACTACACTCACTCATCAGTTCAAAAAAACATTATTGGAAGAGTAACGAAATATGTTACTGATGGAACTGAAAATTTGGACGATTATTATCCGTGTATAAAGGGCGAACTACCGCATGTATACAAATGGCTACGACTGTTTGTATTCATGCATAATTTGAGAATATCACATTTCAAATTTAGTCTATTGACTCGGATCATGTGAGATGAGAACAGTTAGAGATGAATAACTATATACATGAAATAGCACATATATCAGATATATCATACTAGACCGTATCGACAGGATTAAGAGAAGATGTATCAAGGGTTCCAGCAAAATCATGCACATAAGAGCTTCACCTTATCTCTAGCAATATTATTAATATGTCTGATCCAACACTCCACCATAAATGCTGTCATAAAGCGTTATGATATTCTACAGTCAAACAATCGCTATATTTGTTGACAGGTTGAAAACTTATTCGAAGATGATAGCGTGACCTTCTTGAATTATTGTGAAATTAGGTTTTAAATGCTAATCAAAGTTAAGGCGGCGGAATCATGTCGAATTGACTTGAAATTGATTTTTAGTTGATTGATTACCTGAATTTGAGGATCTTGCTGAAAGCGTAAGGTGCTAGGTTGCCTATGTTTCTGTCATCATCCCGAGAGAGGATTCATTGTATTTAATTGCAAATTATCTGATACTAAGATAAATTGAAAATATTTTATTTTATTTGATTGAAGGATTTGTAACGCTATTAATGCTCACCTTAGATTATCTTGTTTCGAGCGTGAAATTAGCTATAAATCTGTAATTTGTAAAGACCGTTTGTTATCGAATTTGTATTGTAGGTTATAAAGCTAGATTATTCGTTCTTATCTATGATTAATTTAATAAAAAAATTTTGTAAATATTGAAGAAAGAATATAATATTATTATCGTATTTTGGCTCATAAACTATTAATATCTGAGGTTCAAGCAAATCTACAACTATTTAGTGAGTGACCTATGTGGACAAAATAAAAAGGGTTGCTGCTGACCAACTACCGCTAATAATCATCCTATCGGTGCTTTTTGTTCCTTTTGGATGGGATGAAATCAGAGCTTTGTGGATGCGTCTTACCTCTACCGAAAGAACAGGATGGTGTTAATTTAATGAATCCCATAGTGGAATTAATTGTTGTTTTTGGAGGAACATTAAGTTTGTCAGTTCCTTTTGGACTGTATATTGCCAGGATGATATCCTATGAATTGAGACCATTGGAAGCTCCACTTGCAAGAGTCGAAAATGGATTTTACAAGATCATTGGGATAGATAAGGACAAACAGATGACATGGAAAGAATATTCGCTTGCCCTAATGCTTACGAATGTCATAGTGGCAGGCTTTATTTTTTTTATGTTAGTTTTTCAGAACCTTCTTCCATCTTCAACACATGTGAACGGGCTTTCAATTGATTTGGCCTTTCACACTGCGATTTCATTTGTTACAAATACTGATCTACAGCATTATGCAGGTGACCAGCAACTTTCGGTAATATCCCAAATGATTCCACTTACTTTTGTTATGTTTGTAGCTCCTGCTTCTGGGATTGCTGCTGCGTTTGCCTTTATCCGCGGTTTTATAAGAAAGAATTTTGGGCTTGGTAATTTCTATGTCGACTTTATAAGAATAATTTTAACACTACTACTTCCTCTTGCATTTGGTTCTGCCTTGCTTCTTATGCTGTTGGGAGTTCCACAGACTCTACAATCATCGGTTACGATCAATCATACCTTGGAAGGACATAATCAAACCATTACAACAGGCCCTGTTGCTTCTTTGGAATCTATTAAGGATCTTGGGAGCAATGGTGGCGGATACTATGGTGCAAATTCCGGTCATCCATTTGAGAATCCTAATGGTCTCTCAAATACCTATGAAATGTTTCTCATGTTGATAATTCCTTTGTCATTTCCTATTGCATACGCCAAATTGGTAGGAAAGGCTCGAGGAGTATCATTACTATTAACCATACTTATCGCGTTTGGAATTTTGCTGGCAATAGCCTTCAGTCAAGTAAGTGGACCTACCGGTTTAGAAACTAGGTTTGGCAGTTTTGGTACCGAATTTTTCAATACCGTCTCTATATCTACGAATACTGGATCAGCGAATTCAGCACTAAGTGGAATGTCACCAAATCCGGTAATGTCCTTTCTGCTTGGTATGTTTATTCAATCCGTTCCTGGAGCTGATGGTACTGGAATCATGTATATGATCATCTACGTAATCATAACTCTCTTTCTAGTTGGCTTGATGGTTGGCAAGACTCCAGAATTTATGAACATGAAAATAAACCCAAAAAATGTCAAATTAGCCGTATTTGTATTCTTAATGCATCCTGCATTAATATTAATTCCAACCGTAATCGCGTTTACTACTGGAAACGCTCAGAGCGTATTATCTGTTCCTGCAGGAAAGATGACAACAGCCTCAGGCTATACTCAAGCATTATACGAATACACATCTGCATCAGCTAACAATGGCTCTGATTACCTGGGAACTTCAGCCAACACACCGTTTTGGAACTGGTCAACTGCAATAGTTATGTTTCTTGGAAGATATGCACCAATAGTGTTGATGCTGGCTATCGCAGGCTCCTTCACAGTCAAAGATAGAAAAGAGGCCATCGAACCAATCAGGACACACGGCCCGTTGTTTATTTCGATATTATTGGTCATGACGTTCCTTCTGACAGCACTAACCTTCTTTCCATTCATAGTAATAGGACCGTTTTCGATGTGATGGAGATGAGATAAATGGGAATAATAATGAGAATGAGGGAAAAATTCAAATTTAACAGTAATAAAAATAATGGTTCTAGTTTTACAAAAGATCTATCGAACATAAATAGAAAACAAGTAATACTTGGTTCCCTTACAAAACTAAACCCTTACTATTTAGCAAAAAATAATGCAGTAATGTTTACAGTAGAAGTTGGATTTGTACTAGTTTTTGCTATTGGTGTAGCGCTCCCAACTATACCAAAAGAGTTTGCTAGTCAAACTCCGATATTCTATTATCAAGTTGCAGTAATACTAATTGTTACAGTCTGGTTTGCTACATTTTCAGAAGCGCTATCAGAAGCCCAGGCTAAAGCCCGAGTAGATTCTCTAAGAAGCCTAGAAAGAGAAGTTTCGGCTAGGAAATTAGTAGGTGAAGGTAAGAAAGAACTTATCGTGGCCTCTACCAGTCTCAAACCTGGGGATGAAGTATTGTGTTATGCAGGTGAGACAATACCAAGGGATGGTCTTGTTTGTGAAGGAAAGGCTTTTGTAGACGAATCAATGATGACGGGAGAATCAAATCCTGTATTCAAAGATAAGGATGATCATGTCATTGGTGGAACAAGAATAGCAAGTGACAAGTTACGAATTGAAATCACTGCGGAGGTTGGTAGAAGCTTCCTCGATGAAATGGTTAGTCTAATAGAAAGTGCTACCCGGCCTAAAACCAAAAATGAAATAGCTTTAACAATATTGTTAGCAGGGCTATCATTAATATTTATAATGGTTGTTGGAAGCCTTCTTTTCTTTGCATTCTTTCTTGGATATATTGCTGATCTTGCAATGCTGATTGCGCTTCTAGTAGC
>WJXE01000066.1 GCA_009665115.1 Nitrosopumilales archaeon | reverse complement strand
AACCAGATTAGATCGAGGGTGATTTTCTTGTTGTAGGTCAAATATCGCATTTAGAGTCTCATCGCCTTGAAGATATCCTGCGATGACCCTGTTTTCTCAAGGGGGAATATGAAAGGGAAATAGTGGGTAGTAGAAAATACACAAATAACGCGGTCTAAGTGCCTTAAACCTGCTCAACATACGAAAACGCCAGCATTTTGAGCACAGTGATTCATGAACAGTTTATTAACGATCGGATGGCTCGTTGGAAAAACTGCTCGATGACACCGATAATATCCTGAGTGATGCCCACAGACTGACAAAATAGTAGAAAAACTTCAAATCATCGGTATAATTATAAGCCAGAGAACAGGGGAATAGAGGAGAAGAAGGAAAGATTATGAAATATCCCAAAGTAGTACTTAGTGCAGACCGTACTCTAATGTCTCCGTACAGGGGAATCTCTCTTGCATCGTTCTTTGGTTGTGCGCCAGCGCTCGATCCAAATAGAAATCATAACACGTTCTGGTATCGTGTCCTCGGACAACAGGTTACTCCGAAGGTACTATTTGACTTTATCTGCAATCCTATAGAGCAAACAGATGGACGAGCTAATTATGCTCCTTATGGTCTACGGAAAGTTGAAGCTGCTTTGGTGAGGGATGGTTATACCAGAGATCAAGTTGTAGTCGCACATCCAGATCATATTGAAAAATTTATTGGTCCAGAAACAGAAGTGGTCGGGACTTATGAAATGGATCCCCTTGGCATGGGGCCAGTAACTATGACTTTTACATACGGTAGGAAGCAAATGTCTTATGATGAGTTTTACAGCAGAGATCTACATCAGAGGATTGTAGCAGCAAAACGAAAAAATGGAAGCAACGCCAAAATACTCGCAGGTGCTTCTGGAACGTGGCAATATAATTATGACCCAGCAAAAATTGAAGAATATGATCTTTATGGTATTGTTGAAGGCGATCTTGGTGGTATAGGACCTGAGATGGACGGCACTGGTGGCAGATTCTTTGATGCCCTTATTAATGGAGAGATGGAAACAGCCAATCCATTCAAGAAGAGAGAATTCAAAGTGGAGATTAAGGAATTTGCAACAGATGGCAGAAAATACCATGGTAGATTCATCCATTGTTGGGATCAACCTTCTGTTGACGAGATTCCGAATATTATTAATCCAAGCATGCATGGTCAAGTGGAAGTTATGCGAGGCTGTGGTCGTGGATGCAAATTCTGCGATGTGACTCTCAGACCACTGAGATATTATCCGGTTGAGAAGGTCCAGAAAGAAATCGAAATCAACATGAAATATGGCGGGTTAAAGAATGCATGGGTTCATAGTGACGATATTTTCGTTTATGGGTTAAATCCAAGGACAACAAAGAACATGCAGCCAAACAGAGAAGCTATCGAGGAGCTGTTCAAAGGTATCATGGCCACAGGTGTTGAACATACAAACCCCACACATGGAACCCTTGCTGGAGCAATCGCTGATGAAAGATTAGTTCCTAACGTATCTAAAATTATCAAAGCTAGCCCTTCTAATCATATAGGCATTCAATGCGGATTCGAAACAGGGAGTATTAGGCTGATTGGAAAATACGCAGACAGAAAATTAGCTCCTTATCAACCAGCAGAATGGCATTGGGTTGTCAAGAATGCCGTAAAGACTCTCAACGAAAACTACTGGGTACCTGCTTTCACCATAATCATGGGGCTGAATAATGACGAGACTCCAGAAGATAGCTGGGAGACTATAAGGCTTATCCATGAGCTCGAAAACGAACAGCCAGATTCCAAGTTCACGGTGACTCCTCTTACCTTTGTGCCAATAGGGCTCTTGGAGAAATCCGCATTTTTTGACATTGGCAATTCGATTGATGCTCCAAAACTAGGGGTAATGTACAAGACATGGCAACACAACTTCAAGCATGGGATTCAGAAGTTTATGCGCAAGGTAGGTCGTGAGAACCCGATAAAGAACCTCTTCTTTGCAGCGCTGGCCAGATCATTAGGTGGGGTGCCGCTCGGCGCAATGGAGAGATATGCAAGGAAGAAGGGTCTGGAACACGAACGAGTAATTGAAACTATCAAGGCAAAATATTGGTAGCAGTTATCATACTATATCTTAGCTCGGAAACGACAAAATGCGAACGTGAGGTAGGAATAATTATCCCTATCCTAAGGGTAGGATTGTCGCATTAAAAATTAGTTGCTAATCTGTTTTCAGGTCTCTCTTAAGATTGCTAGTTGCCTTAACACTCTTTATTTGCATATCGTCGCTTCCGGTGATCAATTTCGATAACGTTGGCTTTGCGTCTTTTCCTAAAGTTATCGATTCCTTACCTTTTCGAAGAAATCAAACCGTGACTCAGTTCCCGCTCAGCGCTTGATCATGGCTAGCATTTTTTCTGGATCCGATCACAACATCTTATTTTTTGTACGCTTCTGTCGCAATAATTACCTTGCCGTTAATAGTCCACATAACGCTGCCAATATGTCGACCGCCTGGTCCTTGTGCCATTGGCATATCGATTGTTAGATTGTCAAAGTTATGTGTCATTTCACTTTCCTACTAACTTGTCAACGAGTTGACCCATTATTTCAGCCCACTGAATAGATGTTTTTTGACTTGAAGTGTCGCCTTTCTCGCTCATAGATTATAAAAATAATCCGGATCTCTTCACATTTAAAACCATCTGCTAAGCAGCAAAACAAAAATATTCTTGGGCCGTCCCGACATTTGCTACGCTACTATGAGATTCGATTTTTGGTCTGACAAGTATAATGACTTAATGAAGTCGGCCGCGTGATTCTCCAAATAAAACAAAGCACCCAAATGAACCCGGTCGAACATATATGCTGACCTTCTCTGCAAATGCCTATTTCTAAAAAGTTTTCGCACTTCGAAGAATCAGACTAAACATACGATGAAAAACACCAGGCAAAAGAAGCTGCAACGTCAACCACACATCTTATGACCATCATCAGAACGCCCAGATATGCAGGATGATTGCTATTAAAATGTCATTAAAAGAAGGGATTTGCAAGATCACTTGCTATTGAACCAGTATTTGAGCAAGTAAATTATCGTTGAAATTTGCCGGATTTGTCTTCCTCGTTCGAGCTATCTTACATCTGCCACCGTATAGTAGGTTTACTACTTGTTTTTTCCTTGGGGTACTATCATATTAGAAAGCAGACAGTCAGATATATCTCTGACCGCCTTCTCGTATCGCCGAATTTTCAGTAACTGTTTAATAGCAAGGAAACGCAGCATCGGACTAGCGTGCTACTCTCGTCTGCCATATTCAGGGTAGTCAATCAACCGAAGTCAGTGCTCAATACTCTCATTGAGGAGGTATGGCAGGGGTAGGTAGTGACGATGGGCGTGGTTGCAGCGTCGCTGTCAAATCCATGAACTGTCCATTTCTATTTACAGTAAGTTTCACGGTTTGCCCGACAGATTTTTGGGTTTCCATGTAATTAATGATATCATCAATACGTTTTACCTGGTGACCATCAACTGCTACTATTATATCGCCGACATGTGGATTTGAGTTTACGTCCTGGCTGACCCCGTGCAGACCGGCCTTTTCAGCTGGACTGCCTACTTGTACTGAGCGGACTAGAACTCCCTTGTAGTTAATTGGTAAGCCTGCATTTCGTGCCAAGGCCGGAGTTAGGCTACCACCAGATATTCCAAGCCAGGGGTGGGTATAAGTTCCGGTCTGGATGAGCGATGGCAATATTCGAGTTATTGCGTTTGATGGGATTGCAAATCCGATCCCCGAGAATTCTCCAGTCGAAGAACTGATTGCGGTATTCATTCCTACTACCTGTCCTTGCATATTTAATAATGGACCACCTGAATTACCAGGATTAATTGCAGCATCAGTCTGAATTCCGTTTGGTATGCCAAATTGGGTATCTGGGTTCGGCAGCAAACGTCCCGTTTGACTTACAATTCCAGTTGTCATGGTATCGCTAAGTCCAAATGGATTGCCGATAGCGATTACCTGCTGTCCAACCTGTAGGCTAGATGAGTTTGCAATTATAAGGGGAACAACTTTTTCAACTGAAAAATTATCTGTGATTTGTAATACTGCAAGGTCGCTAGAGGGGTCAGTACCTATTACCTTTGCCGTATATGTATTTCCGTCAACGAAGGTTACATCCACTGTTTTAGCACCGTTCACCACGTGATTGTTAGTAACGATGTGCCCTTGATTATCGTAAACAAATCCTGATCCCAACCTAGTCGAGGGGCCTTGCAAAGGGTTGCCGTTTATGATAATTTGAAGATCACCCGTGTCGTTTACTCTGCTTGTTATCTGAACTACCGAGTTCTCGACTCTTTTGAAAATATCTGTAAGCAGTGGTGAGGCCGTGAGGTTTGCCAAACTAACATAATGGATATCAGAATTCTGAATACTGCTTTGATGAAAAGGTAGGAGTTGGCTCTGCACTGCTAATTGTAATGTGTTGCTATATACAAATAGCGACCCAGGTACTCGGTGTCTCTCTTGAATTGTAGAGAACGCGGTAACAACACCAACTAACCCATTCGTGACATACTGAGAAATAAGCAAGACTAGTATGCTGACACTGAGTAGAATCATCATCTGTGTTTTGTTCATTATTGAATCTGCAACGAATGAAATAACCAAGGGTTATAGATATTTTTCCCACGCATGATCCAACGGCTACTAATATCATTTTAGCTATTCGTGCGCCTAGTTACCTCTTCGGATGTCACGAATTCTTGCATGTCCCGAACTCTACTTAGCCGATCTAACAGATCTTTTATCTGCTCGTGGGTAGGTTTAAGAGCTTTAACTACAACAATATCGACATTGAGGTTCTGTAGTTCTGAATAGATCTCTTTATCTTCGATAGTATCAACTAGAGTAGTCAGATTAAATGGTTTTTGTATAACCTCTACCACCTGCATTAGATTCTTTATTGAATCGATAAGAGTCTCTTTGACAAATGCAGAAACGAAGATGACTCTTTGGTGTGGATTTATTGCTAGGATTTCTTTTGCAACTTCCATTCCGTTAATCTTCGGCATTTTATGGTCAAGGACAACAGCATCAAACGGAGGCGTCTTGTTTGCGCTGTACCGCTTTCCAAATCTAGCGCGCTGGAATTCTTCGTGATAAATAGTTAGACATTCTTCCCCATCTTCGCTAGTTATGACCTCATGATGTCTCTTCTCAATCGTGTGTTTATACAATAATACAATATCCCTATCGTCCTCTGCGATCAATATTTTCATTTTTTCCCGTCATTTGGTGCTTTAGTCAAGTAAACACATTACCATGTCATCTACCAGAATTATTGTTTGATTTGAAAAAATTGTATTCAATAAACAAGTGAATTTCCAAGCTCGTATATCAGTCAAGTGATAACAAATAGATAACAAATTGATCAAAAATATTATTATTATTGGTATTAGTATTTGCGCCATTTTCATTTGATCGCTAGTCTCGTAATGCTAGCTGGGCTATTCTTTATCTACGGAGGAGAGTACGGTCATAGTTATGATACGCAAGGCTCAAATCATGCACCACTGGGTTTTTTCTATTTGGTTGACGGATGTGTGAGTATAGCATTAGATGACACAGGAGCATATTGCATATTATTTTATTAGCTTGAAATTTGTCAAACGAGGCAAAATTATTTGACAATTAATGCTATCTAATTTTTATTATCATCTGAGGAGACATGAATCCGTCGATTGGGGTAATCAAATACAGCTTGCATAAACAAATTAGAGAGTTGTACGAAAAGAAAGATGCTGTAAATACCGAAGTCGAAAAGTTGGAAATCCAGTCGCAGATAAATGCAATTTATGACAAGATCGAAAATCTGTGTCTAATCGGCGACAATTGAGAGTACAGACATATCCGCATACCGAGGAAAGCATCTAGACTATCATACAAGCACCCGTCGTCCCGGGGCATCCCAACGCTACGAACTGCCGCCCGTATTTCCTAGATGTAAGGGCCCTATTTTCTACGCTCATGTACTAACTATTGCCAATATGGCAACAGCATTATTACGATATTTGCACTTCGGCGCGTTTATTGGTAGGTAGCAATATCTAAAAAAAGTTTTGCGACAGGCCTGGTTTCGACCCCGTGGCGATAGCAATTCTTCATTTCAGCGTCGCTGACGGCAATGCTAGCAGGTCTATTAGCCCTAACTGCTCTCCCCACTATTATGCGCTTTTCCAAGATAGCCGACTGGACTCTATAGTTTCAGCCGATGATATTCTCTTTCGACCCACTCAATAAGAGAGTTCAGATCATTGGCGATGTAGTCGGTACCTAAAGATTCGATTGTATTTCGAAGCTCCGGTGTTGTAAATATTACTATCCTAACCTCTGCTTTTAGCTTCGCCTTCATTGCTCTAGTAGCTGCATACAAAAAACGCAATGAGCCTTCTTCGGAGGAGTAAATGCATATTATCAATAGACCTTTCTTCTTATCCCATAGCTTCATTATGTAGCGTTGGAAATCAATATCAAAAAAAGGATCGATGTGCTGTTCAACATTTCCGATGTACGATGTTCTGAATCCCAAAATCTGCAATGCAAGTGCTCCAATTTTTGCGTGATAGATCCGGTCTTCAGATGCCGCCACGAAAAAGGAATAAGCGCCACGTTTTCTGCTGTCCGACTGGATGGTAAACTTCAATAAATCAATTAATTCTAGTATCAAATTTAATAGATAAATTCGTTCTGTCTTTCCCAGACGACCCCTATTGTATAACTCGTTGACAGTGTTTACAGTAGGAGCTATGATATCTGTTAATAGTCTTAGTAATTCGATGTTTGAATTAATCACACTTATCAAGATGTTTCGAGCCTGATCCCCGTCACCGATCACTATAGCATCCATAAATTTTTGTTGGACTTCAAGATAATTCACCGGGAATTCATAATCTGCCGTCCCCGGTTCTACAAACCACACATTTACAGAACCTACCTTCTTTTTCTTGATTAATCTCATCGTCGCTAATATATTTAGGTACTTGGTAATTGTCATCCTATTAATGCCCGTTGCTGACGCAAGCTCGACGCCGGATAAACCGATACTATTGTCTTGTAAAGCGTCGATAATTTTACGTTTTACTTCATCCAAGGTATAGCGTCTGTACATAGACTCGTCAACCCTTCTGTCGAATAAAAAATTTTAGTGTCTTTTTAAAATTTTATTGTCTGTTTTTGGAAATTTGCGAGAACTGGAGATGAGTTCTGTTAGGGCGTTAAATGCTTTTCCAACATCTGTCATCTTTACTAGTATAATGGTATCGGTATAGCAACTAACTGTATCTTCAATATTAATATGTCTTCGAGCAAGCTGATTGTAAAAAGCAATTGCGCAACCCGGCGTCTTAATAATTTGTTCTGGGCTATTAACAATAATTGCAGCCAAATCATCCTCAACCTCTAATATGTTATAATTCGCGAAAATTCCCTTTACTTCATGGAGTAAGGTGTCGTCAAATACCATGGTTATTGATAATATACTCTCTGAAACACTGATAAAATTGTCACTGTATTGGGTAAGGGCCTTTGCGACCTTCTCGATACTTCTCTTGCTCTTTCCAGTACTTATCTTTGCGACGTCAGTTTTCACGCTGATAGTACTGTTTGCTAGGATAGTCAACATGGGTCGTACGGGAATATCATAGAGCTTCCGTGAACGTTTAAGAGCGGTGATAATACTTTCGATCCTAATATTTCTGCCTAGAAGTCTGTTTACTTGTGGTCTGATTATCCTTGCCACTGCACTAATATTGCAGTAACCCCGTTCTAGAGAGTCTTGAAAAGAAAGGTCATTATTAATGACCTCTTTTACTGCATGAGTTATCGACTTTCCGTTGACCGACATTGGTCAATAGATCACTAATCAGGTCAGTCATGACCAAAAAATATAAATGTAGCGTTGGGCGCTCGAAGCGCGTAATAGATGGCTAACGAGAAAGTTGTCCTAGCTTATTCTGGCGGTTTAGATACTTCGGTATGCATAAGATACTTGCAAACACTACATAAGTTTGATGTCATAAGTCTAACAGTCGACTGCGGACAAAATGAAGATTTTAAGGCGATCGAAAAAAAAGCCTTAGCTATTGGAGCAATAAAACACATTTTCGTAGATGGGAAGGAAGAGTTTGCCGAGAACTACGTAATTCCCAGCATTAAATCAAATGGACTATACGAAGACAAATACCCATTGGCAACCGCACTTGCGCGGCCACTCATCTCAGCTAAGCTGGTTGAAGAGGCGCACCACCATGGAGCCACTGCCGTTGCTCATGGCTGCACGGGGAAAGGCAACGATCAGATTAGGTTTGATGTCACCTTAATATCTGGGGCAGGGCGATCGAAGGAGGAATGGTTGAGGATGCTAACTCCGAACCGCCAACGGATGCATTTCAATTCGTAAAATTTGACAATGAGAATGCAGATTATTTAGAATTAGAATTCGAAAACGGTATTCCTGTTGCAGCAGACGGCCAACGCATGAAGATTATCAACTTGATAGGTTACGTTAATGATAAAGCAGGATCCTTGGGAGTCGGTATTATGGATCACATTGAAGACAGGATGGTGGGAATAAAATCCAGGGAGATCTATGAAGCTCCAGCCGCCGTCGTAATCGTCGAGGCTCACAAAGATTTGGAGAAGATGGTTTTGACTAGTCATGAACTCCGTTTCAAACGTGTTGTTGATGAGCAGTGGAGCTGGTTAGTCTATTCGGGTTTATGGAAGGATCCGCTGCGATCACATTTGGATAAGTTTATAGATGCAACCCAAAAAAAGGTTAGCGGAAAGGTAAAATTAAAAATGCAGAGAGGATCGCTTCGTGTAGTTGGAAGAGAGTCGCAACATTCTCTCTATAGAAATGAACTAGCAACGTACACAGCTGGATCGACTTTTGATCAAAGTTTAGCAAAGGGATTTGTGGAGCTTTGGGGTCTACAGTCAACAGTTGCAAATATGATAGACAGGAGGCAGCGGTCCGAGGACAACAAAAATGGAGGCGGAGCAGGTAGTTGAAGAAAGAATGCCAAGACTGTGGTGCAGACATAAATATTCCTGATGATGCACTAGTAGGAGAAATTGTGACTTGTCCTGACTGTGGTGCTGATTTTGAGATCGCTTCGAAGGCTCAGAATATGGTAGATCTGAAACCGGCCGAAAGTGTGGGTGAAGATTGGGGGCAATAGATGGTAGAACTTTGCGTCGTTTATGACAAAGTGCGCTTCGAAGAAAAATCTATTTACGATAAGGCTTTAAAAAAAGGAATAAAGACACGAATGACGGACGCAAAAAGCATCACTATCTCGACAGATAGCAAACGAAAAGAACTTGCCCTAGGCGATGTAATCTTGCAACGAAGTATAAGCCATTTTAGAGGCCTGTATCTTACGGCGTGTATGGAATTTTTGGGCTTTTCTGTGATCAACAAGTTCAAAGTAGGTGAGACTTGTGGAAATAAATTGCTGACCTCACTTACCCTTGCAAAACACAAGGTGCCTACACCTAAAACCTACTTTGCCTACAGTGCCGGAGCTGCGATGGAAGTCATCAATAGGACAGGATTCCCGGTTGTTCTGAAACCGATCGTAGGATCGTGGGGAAGAGGAGTTTATCCATTACGAGACGAGGAGGTAGCTAATATGATAATTGAAATGAGGGAGGAAAACGATAATCCACTCGGCCGTATTTATTATATACAAGAAATGGTCGAACGGCCTCCGCGTGACTTAAGATGCATTGTAGTAGGAGACGAGATCATTGCAGCGGTATATCGCTATTCTGCTGAGAATGAGTGGAGAACAAACGTAGCGAGAGGAGGGAAGACCGAGAACGCTCCTATCACAAACGAACTTGAAGAGATCGCGCTGCACGCTGCAAGGGCCGTAGGCGGAGGGGTGCTAGGCGTAGATTTAATGGAAGATAAACAAAGAGGGCTGTTAGTTCACGAAATTAACAATACTGTAGAGTTTCGGGGAGCGTCTAACGTTTCAAGTACCGATATTGCGAGTGCAATAATAGACTATAGTGTCGCGGTTGTTAAGAAGTAGACCAACATTGGTCATTAGTGGCCTAGAATGAACACTTGTGACCAAAAAATATAAATTAAATATTATGAACCTGTTCAACCAGGTGAACTTTATTTATACGACAAAATTCATAAGATCGGGCCTCTGCAGGATACAGGAGATCTCTCTAAATTGAAGGTGGGTGTTGTGGGTGCCTCCGGATATGTTGGCGGAGAATTGTTGAGGCTGCTAGTGTTACACCCCAAAGTCGAGATCAGTATGGTTATTTCCAGACAAAAAGCCGGCCAGTATGTACACCGTGTTCATCCGAGTTTGAAGGGTTTCATTGATCTTACCTTTTCACCTATGGATATCGAAAAACTGGCAAACTCTTGCGACATGGTTTTTACATCTGTTCCCCATGGCAAATCAAACGAGATTGTGAAAGAATTATACGAGAGGGGTATGAAGATTGTCGATCTTTCTGCGGACTTTCGTTTAAAGAATCCTAAGGATTATGTCAAGTGGTACGGGTGGGAGCATCCTTTCCCAGAGCTACTGGCAAAATCTGTCTATGGAGTTCCTGAATTTCATAGGCCCGATATTGAACGAGCACAGCTGGTTTCATGCCCTGGCTGTATGGCGGTGACATCTTTGCTCGCCATAAAGCCGCTCCTAGAAAATAATATTATTGACACTGAACACATAATAGTTGATAGCAAGATAGGCTCGTCAGGTGCTGGTGCCAAGGTAAGTTCGGGAACGCATCATGCAATGCGCTACGGAGTAATACGGCCATACAAGCCTGCTAAGCACAGACATACTGGAGAAATCGAACAGGAATTAGGATTAATTGCCAAGAAGGCTATTAAGGTGAGTATGAGCCCTCATGCAGTAAACCTAGTTCGTGGAATTCTTACCACTAATCATCTGTTCC
>WJXE01000065.1 GCA_009665115.1 Nitrosopumilales archaeon | reverse complement strand
CAATACAAGGATGGCTCACTACCGTTAACAAGAGGACTGGCCCCAGAGGACGCCTTAGAACTCTATGTTGTTAATGAATTGTCAAGAGCAAGGGATAGAGCAGGAAAATCAGCCGACAGAGCATTTCCAGACGACAATTCAGGAGTTATAATGGCATCCACCGGCGCTAGGGGTTCAACTCTTAATATAGGCCAAATGACGGCGGCTTTAGGTCAACAATCTATTAGGGGAAGGAGGATTTACAAAGGATACCGTAACAGAGCCCTACCTCATTTTAAAACTAATGATACGAACCCAGATGCAAAAGGATTTGTGAAATCAAATTACCGAGATGGGTTAAACCCCTTGGAATTCTTCTTCCACGCAATGGGAGGGAGAGAGGGTTTGGTCGATACGGCTGTAAGAACTCAACAATCAGGGTACATGCAGAGAAGACTGATAAATGCTCTTGAACATTTAAAAATAGAATATGATCAAACTGTGAGAGATCCTCATGGAAACATTATTCAGTACTTGTATGGTGAAGATGGGATCGATCCAGCAAAGAGCGACCACGGCGAAGCCGTCAATATTTCAAGGTTAATTGGAAGCGAGATCGTTGAAGACGATGGCAGAAGGGCAACAGAGCAGGAAATAAAAACAGTTGTCGCAAAATATGCAACAGAGCTTAATCCAAAAATACAGAATGACTTGCAAACCATTCTTTCCGAAAACAGGTTGAGTAGGGAAGGGATTGATAGGGTTCTGAAAAAAACACTTGATCTGACTAGCAGGGCGATGGCGGAGCCTGGAGAGGCTGCAGGAGTCGTCACGGCACAGTCGATAGGCGAACCTGGCACGCAGATGACTCTAAGGACCTTCCACTTTGCAGGAGTTAAGGAAAGAAATGTAACACTGGGATTGCCAAGACTGATCGAATTAGTCGACGCTAGGAAAAAGCCCGTAACGCCAACGATGGATATATATCTTGATAAGGAATATCGGATAAGCAGAGAAAAAGCACTGGAGGTAGCTAAGGAAATAATCTATACGCGGGTAAGCGATTTGATTGAAAAGACCGACGTTGATTACGGAGGGGATCTTACGTTCCACCTATCAGAAACGAAGCTTGCAGAGCGAGGCTGTGAGTTACAAGATGTCTATCTGGTACTGAAAGGGTCCAAAAAGAAATACGAGATCTCTATGAATGAAAAGAAATTTTTAATCAAATTGGCTATCCCTGGCGAGCCCGATGCACAGACTCTTCTCGCCTTAAAGAATAAGCTGCTGAATACAAGAGTAAAAGGAGTGCCTGATATTGAAAGGGTGACGATCGTAAAACAAGAGGAGGAATGGGTCATTCAGACTGCTGGATCGAACCTTTCAAAGGTGGTGGCGATCAAAGGGATTGACACATCTAGAATCACGACCAATAACGTGTATGAAATATGGCAGACACTCGGAATTGAAGCCGCGCGAACCGCTCTGGTAAAAGAGATCACCAACACACTAGAAGAGCAGGGTTTGGAAGTCGACATTAGGCATATAATGCTAGTAGCAGATCTTATGACCTCGAAAGGATATTTGCAACAGATCGGTAGACACGGCATTGCTGGAACTAAGACTTCCGTTTTAGCACGCGCGGCTTTCGAAATCACAGTACCGACCATAGCCAGGGCTTCACTTGAAGGACAAGTAGAGACATTAAGAGGTGTGACAGAAAACGTTATAGTAGGTGCTACTGTACCTGTGGGCACAGGAATGGTAGATCTCTATATGCAGGTGAAAGAAAAAAATGCTGAAGATAGAGAAAGCACTTAAAGAAGCAGTCGCCGGTAGCAAATTCAAATGTGGCCATAAACAGGCACTCCAGTCTATAAAAGGGTCAAAACTTATCGTAATTTCAAGGTCTGCTGACACTACAACTAGACGAGAACTTGAACAACAGGCTCTATCCGCAGGAGTTCCGATTTATCAGTTTGATGGTAATTCCACGCAGTTAGGCAAACTATGCGGCAAACCTTTCAGAGTTGCTGTGGTTGCGCTTAAGACCGAATAGCCTTCATACCATGAGAAAACTTTAACGGATAGACACGCTGATGAAAACGAGAAATATAGAACTGAGTCCCAAATCAGGTTTCTTGATATAATGCAAAGCTGTGTGAACTATTTGCCAGAGATAGGGGAAGAGTGCGAATCACTTTGTATAAATTCCGATTTCGAAGGACAATCCGTCATGTTAGGTTGCTGCGCCGGTATGCTAGGGGTATCAGCGTGAAGACTTAAATTGGACTGTAGCAATCAGCATGAATTGTCGTTTGAACCCTTCAAATTGCACATATCGTAGAGGTATTATGAAATGACTGAAAAGATCAAACTGACTCCTGACGAACTTCGTTTGATTTCTTTGTTCCAGAGTATTACAAGTGCAAGTGCTAGAGATTGCATTGTTGACGACAAAATGGAGCGTGTTATTTTTATCGTTAACAAAGGTCACATGGGACTAGCAATTGGTAAAGGGGGAGCAACAATTAAGCAGTTACAGAATGTCATTGCAAAAAAAGTTGAGCTAGTGGAATATTCTGATAACGCGTCTGAATTTATTCGTAATATTTTGAACTCTGAAATGGTTAATGACATTAAGATTAATGAACGATCCGATGGATCAAAACAGGCTGTTGTCTTTGTCGACCCAAAGAGAAAAGGGGTTGTTGTAGGTCGCGAGGGCAGGAATGCAGAGAAAGCAAGGCTACTGGCAAAACGTTACTTCCAAATATCTAATGTTCTGATCGTGAGCCCTGAACAGAGCTCAGAAAGTACGAGTCAGGTGAATTTTTGAATGGGTAGATCTCCATTAGGCTTATTTGCAGGGCGAGTTTTACGAACGAAAAGGAACCGGGGCAAATGGTCCGACAAGTACTACAAGAGAAGAATGCTAATGTTGGATAAGAAGGCCAATCCTTTGGAGGGTGCGCCACAGGCGAGGGCGATTGTGTTGGAAAAGGTCGGTATAGAATCAAAACAGCCTAACTCCGCTGTCAGAAAGTGTGTGAGAGTCCAGCTAATCAAAAACGGGAAATCAATCACTGCTTTTCTTCCAAGGGATGGTGCACTAAATTTTGTTGACGAACATGATGAGGTCATACTAGAAGGCATTGGTGGGTCAATGGGAGGAGCAATGGGAGATATACCTGGCGTCAGATGGCAAGTTTTTAAGGTAAACGGTGTTTCCTTAAACGAGCTCGTTCGAGGTAAGAAAGAGAAACCGAGGAGATAGCAGAAATGAGTGGTAAAGAACATGTCAATATATTGTTATTCAACAGATGGGTTACTGACAAAATCCAAATAAAGGATTTAGGCCTTCAAAAAGTAATATCTTTAAAACCGGCTGTTATTCCGAGTACGTCAGGGAGACATGTGCGCCAGAGGTTCAAGAAAGCAGATGTAAACATTGTAGAAAGATTGGCTAACAAGATGATGCATTTCGGAAAAAGATATGCAAAAAATACAGGCAGGATGGGTGGCAAAAAAGCAAAGATGTTAACTGTAATCAGAACTGCCCTAGATATAATTCATTTACAGACAGGAAAAAATCCGGTGGAATTGCTAGTAAGCGCCATCGAAAACGCATCGCCAAATGAGGACACTACTCGCATAGTGTACGGGGGAGTAGTGTATCATGTATCAGTAGATGTCGCGCCGCTACGTAGAGTTGATCTTGCCCTTAGATTCATAGCTGAGGGTGTACGAGAATCGAGCCACTCCAATCCTCAAACAATTGATGAAGCTCTAGCCAAAGAAATAGTTTCGGCGGCAACCAATGATATGTCAAGTCATGCAATAAAGAAGAAGAATGAACAAGAGCGCATCGCTATGGCTTCCCGATAGAGAGGAATGGATATTTCGTTACTAGGAGTTATCCTAATAATCGTACATAATCTCTGAGCGATACTAAGTATTTTGATGATATCGCCATATTAAAGTTAAATAACGAGCTAATATATTGAAACGCATACATGAGCAGTAAGGACGAATTCATCTTCAAGAAAAGCGCTCTGATGAGTACTAAATCAGGGAAAGATATTATAAAACATATTATCCTACGTGAGAAGGGTTACAAGCAATTTCATAAATATAACCAAAATAATGAACAAGAATTTCGAGATTTCACGAAGAGATATTTACTTTCCTTACACACGCAGATCATTTCTGACACTAATCCATCAACTACACTTAAGAAATTTACCGAGGAAATGGGATCGCCTGAATTAGGCTTAGACGATCACAAAATCGATGAGGTGAGGGCAAGAATTTCAAAACCCGAGGTACTGGCCGACCGTGTGGACAGGCTCTTAAATTCTAATTTTGTAATCATGACCTTCCCCGTACTACACGCGTTATTTGACGGTGCATCACAATATCAAAAAGAAACGGTTCCGACGGAAATGAGGAACGCGATTATAGATGGCCATATTATTGCTATTGATCTTAGTGAACCGATGGACAGGATCATTGATAAAGATGAGGACCTCGACTACCTGGATGACTACAAATTGATGAATCCGTACATCCTCGAGATCGCAAGGCAAAAAATTTCACAAGGTGGAGAATCTATCTTAAAGGCCTTCGAAGAAGGCTTTAAGGACGCAAGAATTGGCCAATATATAGATGCAAAACTGAAAACAAAACCTGAATCGATAAGCGACGAGAATATGATAGGTTGTTACAAGAAGTACCGAGCAATAATGGGAACAGCTGGTAGAAACATGGCACTAAATCGTCGACCACTGGCTGATATTTTTCATTTAGGCATGGCAAAGGCTGGCGAATCTGTGGGCTGCGGAAATGAAATCCAAGACGCAATTAGAAATGGTCGCATCAAGATTCCATCATGGCCTCTGTTTTTTTCGATCTTGAGCGGAGATGTCAAGAAAGGGTTTGAACTTACAATTAAAAAGGGGAAAAATTACCTCGACGAAGCCAAGCTTGCTATTGACATGCTTCCTGAGGATTTTCAGCACAAACCATTCTTAGAATTTCTGTTCCTGACTGTTAGTCATTATAATCAATATTGGTACAACGAACTAAATAGGAGAGACCTTTTTGCACTTTTACAAAAGAACATGAATGGGACAATGAAAGTCTAGAGTAGATGCAGACCAAAACCAACGCAGGTTGGATCTAGGTTATTTTTTTATTTAAATGGATGATCATTTTTGCAAGACTAGTGATAAATATTAAGTGTTGGTTGCACAAACGAGCATAATCCGAATAACATTTTTCAGGCGAATAATATATCCATATTTCGCAACCCACTGAAAGAACGAATCCCGAATGACCTTATAGACAGTGCAACTAATTTGGATTCGATTAAAGGCGATGCTTCAAGCACCAAGTGCATATAATTGCATTCTCAGATTCTGCGCTGCAAGCCGATTACACGCTAACGTACTCCGAGATACCAGGGGATGTGAATAGAATAGCAAAGATTAAAATCGGAATTAATTGTAAGGCATCGAAGAATGTCAAGTGATTACGAGCGAGACATAGCAAAGATGTTAGTGGAAAAAAATGAACGGTTAGAAAAATTAAAGATAAATCCTGAACGGAATAGCTTAAGGATTAGATTGCTTATGGGAGAAATTGAGGCTCTCCAGGCTTTATTTGAAAATTATAATTTAGGCATGATCTACTTTCGCCGAGCCCGCGGTGGAAGGGCAGGACTTAGAGACTGAATTCAAGGAGTGAGTCTTTTTCAAATTCTTTAGTTGAGTCACAATGTGACATAATGCAGGATCAATAGCTGGCAGGCTCTTATCAGAAAGATTTGGGTGTAGCCATTTTCTGTAATGAATTTATATAGGCAGGATAGGCATTAAATGCATTTCTACATGCACGATGAAAAAATCAAGCGACTGTATCATCTGAAAAAATTGGCGGAGGGTGGCGGCGGAGCGGAGAAGGTCGAAGCTCAACACTCGAAAGGCAAGTTAACAGCCAGAGAACGAATTGACATTCTTTTGGATGCAAATACATTCGTTGAGATAGACAAATATGTTACATCTCGGAGCGAAGATACAAACGAAAAAAAATACTATGGAGACGGTGTTGTCACCGGGTTTGGCTTTGTGAACGGCCGTCGGGTTTTCTTATATGCCTATGACTTTACAATTTTAGGAGGTTCCTTGGGCGAAATGGCCGGAAGAAAAGTTTCCAAGTTAATGGATCACGCATTGAAATCTGGCGCGCCACTCATCGGTATTATAGACTCCGGGGGCGCCAGAATTCAGGAGGGTGTGATGAGCTTAGACGGGTACGGCGATATCTTTTTTAGAAATACAATGGCTTCAGGTGTAATTCCCCAGATTACAGCCAGTATGGGCCCTTGTGCAGGTGGAGCAGTATACTCTCCAGCCATGACTGATTTTGTCATAATGGTGGAAAATGTTGGTCAGATGTTCGTAACCGGCCCGGAAGTAGTAAAAGAAGTCCTGAGCCAGGATGTATCATTCGAAGAATTAGGCGGTGCTAGAACGCACGCCTCAAAATCAGGCGTAGCACATTTTGTGGCCAAAAATGAGTATGATTGCATAGATAAAATTAAGACACTATTGTCTTATATTCCCCAGAACAATGCTGAGGAGGTTCCCCTGTTTGAGACAACCGACGATGTAAATAGAATCGATCCAAACCTTGTGAACATATTGCCTGAAAATCCGTATGAGCAATACGACATGAAGCAAATTATAAAGTCGATTGCGGATAGCGGCGAATTTATTGAAGTTCACGAATTGTTTGCAGAGAATATAATTGTAGGGTTTGCACGGATGGGTGGCAGGTCTGTCGGAATTGTAGCTAATCAACCTATGTACCTAGCCGGCGCATTGGATATCAATTCGTCGTGCAAGGCAGCGCGTTTTATTAGATTTTGTGATTCATTTAATATCCCAATTGTTACTCTTGTGGATACTCCTGGTTATCTGCCTGGAGCCGATCAAGAAAGCAATGGAATAATTAGACACGGCAGCAAGCTACTTTTTGCATACTGTGAGGCGACAATTCCTAAGATAACTTGTATAGTTGGTAAAGCGTATGGTGGTGCGTATATTGCAATGGGAAGTAAAAATTTAGGTACGGATTTGAATTGTGCATGGCCTACCGCTGAAATCGCCGTTCTTGGTCCCGAGGCAGCCATTACAATAATACATAGAAGAGATTTGAAACAATCTCCTGATGCTGTGACTACTAAAAAGAAACTGGCCAAGGAATTCCGCGATAAGTTTGCTAATCCATACATAGCAGCCGAAAAAGGTATCATTGATGCAGTAGTAGATCCTGCAGAGACCAGGCCAATGATAATCCATTCACTAGATGCGTTTGCAAACAAGAAGGATTCTAGACCGTTAAGAAAACACGGCAACATAAATTTGTAGATAGGGGCGAGAATAATGGGCCGAGTTATTTCCAGCATTTTAATTGCAAATCGAGGCGAGATAGCTCTTAGAATTATCCGTGCATCCAAGGAGCTGGGAATTAAGGCCATCGCCGTTTACTCCGACGAAGATGCGCGATCTCTCCATGTAAAAAGAGCTGACGAAGCGTATCACATCGGTCCCTCTGCTGCTTCAGAAAGCTACCTCAATACGAAAAAAATTATTGAAACTGCAACGACGGCTGGAGCAGATGCGATTCACCCAGGCTACGGATTTTTATCTGAGGATGAAAATTTTGCAGATACGTGCGAGAAGAAGGGTATCATCTTCATAGGGCCAAACAGTAAAGCCATGGCTGTGACAGGTGACAAGATGAAATGCAAAGCACTAATGAAGAAGGCAAACATACCGGTTATTCCTGGCAGTGACGGAATTATTGATGACGTTGACAAGGCAGAGAGCATTGCTCGTAACATTGGTTATCCAGTTCTCTTAAAGTCAGCATTTGGCGGTGGCGGTAGGGGTATTAGACTAGTAAAAGACGAGAAGCAGTTAAGACAGGAATTCGAGATCGCTGCCGCCGAATCAAAGGCTGCTTTCGGGAAGGCCGCGCTCTATGTCGAGAAGGGTCTCGAACGGATAAGGCATATAGAATTTCAACTTGTTCGAGATTCATATGGGAACACTAGGCATCTATTTGAACGTGAATGTTCTATCCAACGGAGGCATCAGAAACTGATCGAAATGTCACCCTCCCCCGTGGTTAGCGCAGAAACGAGGCAACGAATAGGAGAAATTGCAATCAAAGCGGCCGACATCGTAAATTACCTCAACGCTGGCACAGCGGAATTCTTGCGAGATAAAGACGGAAATTTTTATTTTATCGAGATAAATTCTAGACTTCAGGTTGGATTAGACCTTGTAAAGCTACAAATTTCCATAGCTCAAGGGGAAGAAATTTCGTTTAAGCAACGCGATCTCAAAATGCATGGATGTTCTATTGAATGCCGAATCAATGCAGAAGATCCTTTTTACGACTTCGCACCCTCGGTCGGCACGGTTGGCCAATGCAATCTCCCGCAAGGCCCTGGAATTAGAGTAGATAGCTACCTTTACCCTGGATGTACTGTATCGGGTTATTACGACTCCTTGGTCGCAAAAATAATCACGTGGGGTCAAGACCGTCAAGAAGCTCGCTCGAGAATGAAAAATGCATTGAGGGAGTTTAGTGTCGAGGGCGTTAACACGACTATACCTTTACATGAAACAATAATGAATAACGCTGATTTTATCAGAGGAGATCTCTCCACAGATTATCTTGATAGGTTGAACATGCTAGATGTAATGCGCAGAGAATACAGGGATATGTCTAAAAGGAATGCCTTAGTGGCAATAGCCGCGATACTCCTGCAATCAGAATCCATTAGGAGAACAGGGGGCGATTTCTCCGCTATGAAGAAAAGCGCGAGGGCCTCGAGCTGGAAGACCCTGGGGCGGAGCAATAGTGGAGTTTAAGGTAGCTGAGGCGCAACAGGAAGTAGATGGAGAAGTAGTCCATTCACTCAGCAATGGATTGGTTATATTAAAGATAAATCGAAAAGAGTATCAAGTCCGGCTCCTGAAATCGGGCACAGACGAAGTTGAATTCATATTTGAGAATTCATTTCATCACGCGAAGATACTTCGATCTAACAGCTCTGAAACAACGATTCTTCTCGATGGGCACCCATTGACAATAAAAAAACACTTCAGATTTGCTGACTTGATTTACAAGACGTTATCGTCGACAGTCTCTGTCGGAAATAACAATTTAACCAGCCAAATTCCTGGCAGAGTAGTAAACATAGTACTAAATGCAGGATCAGTCGTGAAGGCCGGTGACTCTGTAATAATACTCGAATCTATGAAGATGCAGGTAGCAATAAAAGCGCATAAAGATGGCAACATACGTGAAATAAAGGTCAAACAAGGGACGACAGTAGGCCGGTACGACGTTGTCGCAATAATCGAGTAAAGGATTTGCCTGTCTTTTTGGTTTTTACTGCTTACTTTAGAACATCCTTGATTTGCTGATAATTGGTCTATTCAGGTTGTCATTTTCATCGAGTATAACATAGGAGCGCCTTGCTACGAAGTACTCTTCTCAAGGACCTAAATTTATCATCTAAGCTACATTTCTTTGTGAGCTCACGTTCGTAATCGTTCAACACAACAAAGTTAAGAACCTTATTTGCCTATACGCGCTATAGGTCGGGTATGGCGTCCCTCAAATTACACATCTCTCTCTGGCATCAACGGCGGCAGGTAAAAACGAAAGAATGGGTCTCGTTGCTGAATCTGCTCCACTCGTCCATTTTCATATTAACATATGGTAGCTCAAAACTCAACCATGTGTACCGATACATGGAGATGATGTTTTTGCCAAATACACATGAAATTGCCAGATAGGAGATAATACCGCTGTCGATCAATTTTGTTCATCAGTTCCTAATTCGAATGGAGAAAGTTTTCGTAATTCTTCCACTGCCTGTGACAAAATTGAAACAGCCTGATCTATTTCCTGCTTGGTATTTAAGATGCCGATGCTTAAACGAAGAGAGCCAGTTAACTCCGCGTACGAGAATCCCATAGCCTTTAGGACATGTGATGGCCTCTGATGCCTTAACGAACAAGCGGATCCGGTGGAGGCAGCGATCCCGAGTTCATCGAGTTTGATGATAAGGTCTTCGCCGTTGACTCCAAAAAAAGT
>WJXE01000064.1 GCA_009665115.1 Nitrosopumilales archaeon | reverse complement strand
CTTTGCTCGCCATAAAGCCGCTCCTAGAAAATAATATTATTGACACTGAACACATAATAGTTGATAGCAAGATAGGCTCCTCAGGCGCTGGTGCCAAGGTAAGTTGGGGAACGCATCATGCAATGCGCTACGGAGTAATACGACCATACAAGCCGGCTAAGCACAGACATACTGGAGAAATCGAACAGGAATTAGGATTAATTGCTAAGAAGGCTATTAAGGTGAGTATGAGCCCTCATGCAGTAAACCTAGTTCGTGGAATTCTTACCACTAATCATCTGTTCCTCACTAAAGGAGCTTCCGAATTAGATATCTGGAAAATGTATCGAAACTCGTACAAGAATGAGCCATTTATACGGTTTATCCGTGACAAGAAGGGTTTATACAAATTTCCGGATCCAAAATTCGTTGTGGGCTCAAATTTCTGTGATCTCGGATTTGACATTGACGACGATAATCAAAGACTTGTTGCTCTTTCGGCATCTGACAACTTGATGAAAGGAGCAGCCGGGTCTGCGGTTCAGAATATGAATGTGATGCAAGGTTTTAACGAGACGGATGGTCTAAAATATACTCCTCTGACACCAGTATGATTGTAGTCAAGATTGGCGGAAGTATAGTTGATGAACTCCATCCGACAACAATAGCTGATATAAAAAAAACTTCCGAAATCACTAAATTAGTAGTCGTTCATGGCGGCGGAAAGGAAGTCACTATCATAGCTAATAAACTTGGTAAGACGCAGGGGTTTGTTGTATCACCCGGTGGCGTAAGAAGCAGGTATACTGACAAGGAAACTGCAGAAATCTACACGATGGTTATGGCAGGTAAGCTCAACAAGGTAATAGTAAGACTGCTTCTGCAGCATGGCATAAAAGCAGCAGGTATATCAGGAATTGACGGCGGGGTCTTGAAGGCAGACCGTAAGAAGAAGCTCGTAATAATGAACGAGAAAGGTAGGAAAATGGTGATTGACGGCGGATATACAGGGAAAATAAATTCTGTCGACCCGTCCCTAATAACTTTACTACTGGAAAAAGAATACCTTCCTGTTTTATCGCCAGTGGCCCTAAGTGAGGAATATGATTTTCTCAATGTTGATGGTGACCGGGCAGCTGCCTACGTAGCAGGAGCTATGAAAGCTAACACAGTTATATTCATGACAAATGTCAACGGCCTTAGACTAAACGATAGCTTGGTAACACACATTACGGTTGAGCAGGCGAAAGCGGCCCTTCCACGAATAGGATTTGGTATGGAAAAAAAAGTCCTAGCTGCTATCGAAGCTTTACAAATGGGAGTGAATGAAGCTGTGATCGCCTCAGGTCAAACACAAAAGCCCCTCTCAAAGGCGATTGCGCATGATAATTGTACAGTGATCACCCAGAAATGAACGGCGAAGATCAGTATTTAGCTCGCATTTACCAAAGATTTCCGGTTAACATTGCCAGAGGTAAGGGCGCAATAGTTTGGGATACTTCTGATAGAGAATATATTGATTGCATGGGGGGCTATGGTGTCGCTATTGTGGGGCACTGTAATGACAGGGTTGTGCGAGCGATCAGAACCCAAGTAGAGAAATTAATCGTATGCCATATGTCACTCTATAACGATACAAGACTTAGGTTCCTGCAAAAATTGGCCACCATAGCACCTCCTGGGTTGGACAAGACTTTTTTCAGCAATAGTGGGGCCGAGGCAGTCGAGGCAGCACTCAAGTTCTCTCGCAAGTTCACAGGCAAGAAGGGAGTGATCGCCATGAATGGTGCGTACCATGGGAAGACCTTCGGAGCCCTTTCTGTCACACACAACGAAAAATATCGAAAATCGTTTCAGCCTCTCTTAGAGGGTGTCAAATTCGTTCCATACGCCGATCCCAACAAAGTGGAGGATGCAATCGACGAAACTATAGGGACTGTTATTTTGGAACCGATTCAAGGAGAAACAGGAATTATAGTTCCACCTGACGGTGTTATCCAAAGTATCCGCGAAATATGTAATCGACACAAATTAGTCTTGATATTCGATGAAATTCAAAGTGGGCTGGGTAGGACCGGGAAGATGTGGGCAGGACAAAACTGGAATACCGTCCCTGATATAATGTGTCTGGCGAAGGGCATTGCAGGCGGTGTGCCTATGGGATTGACATTCGCAAAGGCTGAAATTATCGAATGTATGAAAACTGGAGAGCACTCCTCTACCTTTTCGGGAAATCCACTCGCCTGCGCAGCAGGCTACGCTACTATTGAAGCGTTGACAGAAGATAAATTGGTCGAAAATGCTGACAAGACAGGGAGATATTTTAAAGAAAGCCTGCTTATGCTACAGGAGAAACATCGAATCATTAGAGAAGTTAGAGGTCTTGGTATGATGCTTGCGGTAGAGTTGCGGTTTGAAGTTAGGGATGTTTTGCTTGACGCACTAAAAAAAGGGTTATTGATGTTATACTCTGGAAGGAATATTATCAGGCTACTTCCGCCACTTGTAATGGATGAAAAAATAGTCTCGAGCGCAATCCAAATAATTGATCTTGTTCTTACAGAAGAGGAGAAGAGACGGCATGTCCACTGACCTTGACTCTTTGGATGAAAAGATAGTAAGGATTTTGCAAGCAGATTCGCGACGGCCGTTCGTCGAAATCGCTGGCGAGATCGGGTTATCCGAATCTGCAGTCAGAAGGCGCGTAAAAAATATGGTAAATAATGGAGTTATTACGCAATTTACAATCGAATTGGGTGCAAGCGGAAAGACGAGCGCGATAACCCTGGTATCAGTTAGTTCCACATCTGATACCTCCTCAGTTTCTTCAGAGTTAAAGAAACTCAGCGGAGTACAGGTGATTTACGAAATCACAGGACAATATGACATCGCGGCGATTCTTGCCGCTCCTACTATCAGCGAGATTAATAAATGCATAGACGATGTCAGAAAGACTGTGGGGGTCTCTGATACAAATACGGTGATTGTGCTCAAAACGCTGCGGTAGTCTTGCATCTTCTCGTCGATTTTAGAATTTTTCCCTCTGGTATTCAGACTGTGGTGCACCTAAACGTCGAAGAGCACTATAAAAATTGTCGAAACCTTCTATTATAGTTGCGATAACATTTATATCATCTGCGAAATAAGCGGAATCTAGTTATCGATGTCCCTAAATTCGGAGGATCCTAACTACTATGCACACATCTATAATGAGTCCGATAGTGCAAACAAGAAAATAAGAATTCTAGATTCTACGCTGAGGGAAGGAGAGCAGCATCCTGGAGTATCATTCAGCGTTAAACAGAGAATACAGATAGCGTGGATGCTCGATTCTTTTGGTGTTGATCAGATAGAGATTAGCCCGGTTGTTTCGCCCGATCACGCAGAGGCCACGAGAACTATAATAAGACAGGGACTCAGAGCAGACATTCTGGCTCACGTGCGGGCCATCAAATCTGACGTTGATGTAGCCATCAGCTGTGGTGCGACGTGGGTTGCAACTTACATGGGAATTTCTGATATCCATCTTTCCGCAAAATTAAAGATTACCCGAGAACAGGCCAAAATTAGAGCGCTGGAGGTTGTTGACTATATAAAGTCTCATGGTTTGAAAGCTAGATTCACAATGGAAGATGCGAGCAGGACTGATCCAGTTTTCTTAGTAGATATGTGTCGAGAAATTAATCGTCTGGGTATAGAACGAATTAGTATTCCCGATACTGTTGGCATTATGAGACCAACGGGAATGCACAACCTTGTAAAGATGGTTCGCGAAAGTATTGATGTGTCAAAAAGCTCCATAGATGTTCATTGTCATAACGACATAGGTTTAGCCCTAGCTAATGCGTTGGCAGGATGTGATGCAGGAGCGGATCAGATTCACACCACAATAGACGGATTGGGAGAGCGAACAGGTATTCCTACATTGGCTGAAACTGCCGTCGCTCTGATGTTGATTTACAAATCAAGCAACGACCTACGACTACACATGCTAAAAGATCTTTCGAGGACAATTTCTCAGTATACAGGTGTAGAGGTTCCCGCATCGAAGCCAGTTGTAGGTGACAGCGCGTACAAACACAAAGCAGGTACCCATCTTGCAGCAATTTTGAGGAATCCATCAGCGTATGAAATTCTGGAGCCCAAAACTGTAGGTAATAGACGCAAGATTGTATTTGGTGAGCTCGCCGGTAAGAATGGTGCAGCGTACTTGTTATCGATGCTAGGACTAGAAACCAGCGGTCACGAAGCTGAGACTCTAGCTCGTGGATTAAAGCAACTTCGAATGGGAGACATCTTGGAATTGTATCTAGATGAGAAACTTGAGAAAAAGATACTTAATGACACTGCTCCTAAGATAAATTAAGTAAAGGCTTAGGATGGAAGTAGTGCCATGCTTAAGTGTCCTGAATGTGATGCAGAAATCAAAATACCTTCGGACTCTATAGAAGGTGAAATCGTAACCTGCCCTGACTGCGGTGCAAGCTACGAATTAGTCAAAGTCGGAGACAAATTTGATGTAAAACCAGCCCAAGTTGTCGGCGAGGACTGGGGCGAGTGACATCAGAGACAAAACCAATCTCTTCTCTTACCATTCTTTACGACAATATGAGATGGGAAGAAAAGGCCCTATACGAGTCGGCAAAAAAACGGGGAATCCAAGTCGACAATGTTAATTGTAAAGATCTATTTATCGATCTTAACGAAAAGAATTCTAGTTATAAGAATAGAATCATTGTTCAACGTTGTGTGAGCTATTTTAAAAGTCTTCATTCAACTGCTGCACTGGAAGGTCTCGGAGCATGTGTGGTAAATCCATTGCAAGCAGCAGCGACTTGCGGTAATAAATTATTTGCCCACATGAGGCTTATTAATGCAGGTGTAAAAACACCAAAAGCTATCTCCGCTTTTTCTGAAGAATCTGCCATCGCCGCGCTCGACGATTTTGGATATCCTGCGGTTATCAAGCCTACTATCGGGAGTTGGGGTCGACTAGTTGCTCTCCTGCGTGACAAAGATGCTGCAAAGGCAGTGATAGAAGATAGGATGCATATGTTTCCGCTTTATCATATTTATTATCTAGAGGAATTCGTAAAGCGCCCCCCAAGAGACATCAGAGCTATCGTGGTAGGCGATGCTGTCGTAGCTGCAATTTACCGATATTCTAATGAAGGAGACTGGAAGACCAACATGGCACTTGGCGGCCGAGCAGAACAATGTCCAGTGTCAACTCAGTTAGAGGATATATGTATAAAAGCTGCACGGGCGATGGATGGGAAGATCGTCGGCGTTGATTTAATGGAAAGCGATGAAGAAGGGTTGATGGTTCACGAAGTGAACAACACAACAGAGTTTAAGAATACGGTTAAAACAACTGGTGTTGACATACCGGGATTAATGATCGACTACTTGTCCAATCTTGGAAAATAAAGCAAATTGGTTTCCCCTAACTATGCTGTCGAGTTATTGCTGCGTACTCTACAGTTATACACGCCTTCGCGATCGGAAGCTTCGTTGGCGAACATGCTCAAGGAAACCTGCGTTAGCGAGCTGGGATTCGAGCAGGCCCATATTGACAGTGCAGGGAACCTTATCGCCATTAAAGGAGCAGGCGATCCCAAAATAATGCTCTGCGGCCACATGGACACTGTCCCAGGAGAAATCCCGGTAATGGTAAAAGATGGTTATATTTATGGGCGAGGTGCATCTGACGCGAAGGCCGCTTTAATCGCAATGTTATTGGCGGCTTCTGAATTTCGAAAACAAAGAGGCACCGTCATATTCTCTGCGGTTGTTGACGAAGAAGGAAACGCAACAGGAGTCAAACAGCTCGTAAAGAGCAAACTTCCGTTTGACTATGCAATTTTCGGAGAACCAAGTGGGACACAAAATATCACTATAGGATACAAAGGTAGACTAGAAATTAGACTTACCTGTGACGTAGGCAACAGCACTCACGCAAGCGCTCCTTGGCTAGCAAAAAATTCAATCGAAGAGATATATGACTTTTGGAAGGCGATAAAGTCCGAAATCTCTGTGGCCGGGAATGACACCATGAGTAGGGCAAATTCAATAAGTTGTAGTCTTACAGAAATTATAGGCGGCTCCAGCCACAATGTCACGCCTCAGAAATGTAAAATAACGATGGATATGCGCATTCCTACGACCAGTAGTTGCGACAACGTACTGGAGCAACTAAAAGGAATCATTGACAGAGTTGCCGCTGACAAGGCAGTCAAAGCGACGTATAGAATAGAAGACAAAACAGAACCGTTCGAAGCAAACCATTCTTCACCCCTTGTCAGAGCTCTGTCTCTCTCCATCCTCGAGGTTTGTAAAACTCATGCCATTCTTGTGCGAAAAACAGGGACAGGCGACATGAACGTTTTGGGAACTGCATTCAATGTCCCAGTCGTTACGTATGGACCGGGGGAGCCACATTCCTCGCATACAGCAAATGAGCATGTGAAAATTACCGAATACGTCTCTAGCATCGATGTATTCAGCAGAGCCCTGTTTCACATATCAAGACTTCATAACAATGCCAAAACCCAGACCTTAACTGAGGATAAAATATAGAACGGAGGTAATATTTTCCTTGTATGCTTCGATTTATTGGTTTAGGAATTAACGGCCACAAGACTATGAGTACTCATGTACTGGAAATTTTGAGGAATTGTAACGCAATATACTTGGATAAATTTACCGGTTTTGTTTCAGACGATGACCTAAAGGAATTAAGGTCACTTGCAGAATTACACGATTTTGAGATCAATATACTTCCTGCGGAAAGATGGTTTGTTGAAGATGGACGGGATATTCTTGAGCAGGCACGAACAAGTGATTTAGTTCTGTTAACATATGGAGACCCTTTCATCGCTACTACCTTGATAGAACTCTATGTAAGGGCTGTCAAAAACTCAATAAAGGTAGATGTCATTCACGCTGCATCTGGCATTACATCCTTAATCGGTGAGGCCGGTCTCCATATATACAAGTTTGGAAGGATAGTCACAATTACGTCTGAACCATTATCAACTGTTAGTGTTTACAATGCAATATTCGAGAATTTACTCGGAAGAAACCATACGCTGATATTGACCGAGTATGATAATGAGCACGGTAAACTGTTCTTTCTAAATCCAAATTCGGCCTTTAACACCCTGTTGCAAGCAGAAAAGGACTTCAGGTTCAAGGTTTTCTTCGAAGATACATTTGCAATTGTAGCGTCTAGAATCGGAATGCCAGATCAAAAAATTGTATCCGGCACGGTTAGATCACTTAATGGTATAGACTTTGGACAAGGACCGCATTCCATAATCATCACAGGTGCTTTGCATTTTACAGAGGTCGAGGCTCTAATGACTCTGACTCACAATCTGAACGAACCATTGGATAATACTGCAAATATGCAGAATCTTTCAGCCGGCATGATTGCACGTTATGCTCCCAAGGCTAGAGAGGCACTGTCCAAGCTGAAACGCATTTCTAGCACAGATAAGGGGATATCTGGTAACAAGATCAATATGGAAATTCTAGCCAACGCTGAATGCTATATTGACGACGCTGAAAGATTCCTACGACAGGGAAAACCTGAATTGGCTGTTCTGAGCATTGGTTATGCAGAAGGTCTTATTGATGCAATGCGTGTCAATAAGGGAATCGATCCATAGATGTAGTAATGAGCATTCCTTTAAATTGGAATCACACTATTAGGAGTTCTGTCACGCAAGATGCAAGAGAGAGACATACAAGGTAGAATCAATCTTTTGTAATGCTAATTTTTATGTTGTATTTGAAAACAAGTCCAGTTTACAATGCTGCTATTCATTGGCTGTTACGTAAGTGAACTAATTTCTTGGAACCTTCTCTTATCTCCGTCTGGATATCGTTTATCAGGTGTGTGTATGAACTTGTTATCTTTGGATAAAGCAGTTTTCATTGCGCTATCGACTACATATATTGCATCGTCGGAGATATCGTTTGTCTCGTTATGTGCATCGCTCATAAGCATGTTTGATGTACTATACATTTCGGCAAGTCTGAAGCCAAGACCTTGGCATTCCATCTTAACTCGTCATCGAGTTGCTTTGCATTGGTCTCCTTAAGCCATTCTCCCTCTTTCGAACCCCTACGTATCTCCGCGAGAGTAGTGAGTTATTTCGGAGCACCTTCGGAGATACTGGGTAAGAAAGAAATGGAAATGTACACTCCCGCTCTTTATAGTATTGTTTCAATACCATGTTACCCTTATATTTTACAACTAATTTAGGTGGACACGTCATTAAACTAGATAATGTGTAAAACAATCCTCAAGAGATGAGATCTTCTAGCCTACAAAAAGATTCCTTCAACCATCTCATTAACGAGATTGAAATCCAGAAGTCTGTCTTTCTAAACTCGTCGTTTGCTTGTGGCTTCAAAGATAAGAAGAAAATCCATTGACTCGATTGTGATCATTGATTATCTTAAAAAGAAGTGGCCTCTCTGCGCCACCAAGATCGGGTCTTTGATATCTAGATGATTCGAATAAATATCCGAAGAGGGCCATATGTGAGGGCGTGTATCCCAATGTTGACAAGC
>WJXE01000063.1 GCA_009665115.1 Nitrosopumilales archaeon | reverse complement strand
TGCATAAGGATTGTAGTGTTTATTCAAAAGTTGGAAAATCCATATTGCAGCCTTTTTGGAATGCTGAGTATGTTTATTCAATACTCCAAAATTTAATAAAGTCATCTATGAACTAGACTATCTTAGAAGTTACAAATTGTGTTAGTCGTGGACTTAAAAAACGCTTTAGTCGATGCTGTGACAGCGACTGTAAACGAAGAATCTTCTTTAGCAGTCGCCTTTTCTGGTGGTATTGACAGTAGCTTGCTTGCAAAACTCTGCAATGATATAGGAATTAAAGTCACACTATTAACTATCGGATTTCCTGGTTCTCTAGATATTGAATTTTCAAAGGTAATTGCGACAAGGTTGGGTTTACCTCATAAGTTGTTGGAGTTAAAAAAAGAGGATTTCCACAATAAACAGAGATATATATCGCAGAAATTAGGTTGTGGGAATATCTCCCATATTGAAAATTGCATAGCATTTTTTTATCTTGGAATGCTCGCACGACAAAATGGTTTACGATTAATTTTAACTGCAAATGGTTGTGATGAGCTTTTCTGTGGTTACGATAGATTTAGATCAATTTACAAATATGGTAATGCGAGAATTATGCAATTAATACATGAGAAGATTGAAAATGAGATCATCCTCATGAAGGAGGTGGAATCGATAACAGCAGAGTTTGGCATAAAAACCAAGCACCCTTTTCTGTCAGAAAAATTTATCTCGGTTGCTCTGGAGATTTCAATTGATAATAAGATCAAGGGTTGCGATGATTTCATTCGGAAACACATCCTCAGGGAGGTCGCTGTAACGATTGGTGTTCCCCACGAAGCTGCAGAGAAGCCCAAGAAGGCTATGCAGTATGGTTCGCTAATCCACAAGAATTTCAAAGACTTAAAAACATTCAAAATTGCAAATACTGATTCATAGCGAAAGTTTAGATTTATGATCAAAATATTTGTTTCTTGTATTCCTTACCTTATTCACGACATGATCAATGATCTCTGATGAGGCGCCGAGATGGTTATTTGGTTCAAATATATACTTTAACTCTTCTGACGACAGTTTCCTTGCTAAATGGGAATCCCTTTTGATAGCATCACGGAAATGCTGTCCGCTCTGCAATGCCGAAAATGCTACCCTTTGGATATCCCTGTATGCCGTAATCCTAGAGACACCTTTTTTGACCAACGCATCCAGAACAAATTCTGAATAGATCTGACCTTTCGTCATATCCAAGTTCGAGGTGAGACGCTGCGTATTTATTTTTAGTTCTGCGATGACACTCATTAATGAATTCAACATTTCATCTAGCAGAATTGCAGCCATTGGAATGGTAAATCGTTCATTCGCCGAATTTGATAGATCTCTTTCATGCCATAACGGGATATTCTCCAATGCAACGCCAATTAGAGATCGGAGAAGCCTTGCAAGTGAAGAAACTTTCTCACTTTTAATAGGATTGCGTTTAACAGGAACTGCGCTGCTTCCCATCTGACCTTTTCTAAAATGTTCTGCAACCTCACCTAACTCGGTTCTTTGTAAATTCCTAACTTCAGTCGCAATTTTGTCAAGTGTGCAGCCAACAAGCGTGATCAAAAATTGTATCTCTGCAATTCGTTCACGCGGAATTACCTGGGTCGCCGCATCCACGGGATGCAAACTCAGGTTTTCTGCTACTATTTTTTGCACCTCTAAAGCTCTCTTTCCCATTAAAGAACCTGTACCCACGACACCTAGTGTCTTGCAAAGCAAGAAGCGCTTTTTTCCTTCTTCAATTCTTTCAATATGAGTTGCCATCTCTGCAGCCCAAACCGCAAATTTCAATCCAAATGCAATAATACTTGTATGCTGTCCATGTGTTCTTCCGACTGCGGGCTGTGCCCGAAATTCGACTGAGCGGTCAGCCAAAATTAAGGCAAGTCTCAAAATTTTGGGTTCAATAATGCGAAAGACATCTCTCATCTGCATCGATATGGTGGTATCTATGATGTCATTGCTCGTTAGACCATAGTGAATCCACGGCTTCGATTTCGCCGAACACTTCTCGCTTAAGGCTTCCACAACTGCAGCTGTATCATGCTCGCTAATTGCTTCTAATTTACCCACTCGTTCTAAAGTAATCTTGTCAGACTTCGCTATTTTGACAATTTCCTTTGCAACACTTACAGGAATCATATTGATTTGAGCCTGTGCCTTTGCCACCGCGGCTTCAAACTCTAGCTGATATTGTAATCGGTCTCTTTCTTCGAATATTCGTTTGATTTGAGGACTCCCGTAGCGACCTGTATCAATCGGAAGAATTGGCATATACACAAGTCCGCCGAAGACAAGAAAAATAAACCTTATTGGGAAACAACAAATCATTTGCCCGGTTCTTGCCAGCAGAACGTAAATTATCTAAGCAAGGCTTATAATGACTCCTCCCCAAATCCACAGACGACTATGAATGAATTAGTAACCAAAATCGGTAACCACAAAGTCACTAAGATAAATGAGTTTGAGTTCCGAGTAGAAATGGATGGTTCTAAGGACATGAAGGTGCCTGTTACGATTTATGCTAACGACGATCTTATTTCGAAGATGACGATTGACAGAACTATTCATCAGGCAGTAAATGTTTCAACATTGCCTGGGGTAAAGAAACATGTTGTCGTTCTTCCAGACGGACATGAAGGCTATGGATTCCCCGTCGGTGGAGTCGCCGCTACCGACCTTGAAGAGGGAGTGATTAGCCCTGGTGGAGTAGGATATGATATAAACTGTGGAGTAAGGTTAATTAAAACGAGTTTGACTGAAAGAGATCTAAAACCCAGATTAAAAGATCTAGTAAATGAGCTCTTTAGGTCTATTCCGTTGGGAGTGGGGAGTGAAGGAAGAGTTAAATTGACCAAAGCTGAGCTCGATGAACTTCTTGTAGAAGGCGTAGACTGGGCAATAGGGCGCGGATACGGATGGGAACAGGATGCAGAGGTGTGTGAAGAAGGAGGAAAAATGATAGGAGCAGAGCCAGATAGCGTTTCAGATATCGCTAAAAAACGTGGCGTACCACAATTAGGTAGCTTAGGATCAGGTAATCATTTTCTCGAAATACAGAAAGTTGACAAAATCGTTAATGAAAGAGCTGCAAAAGCTATGGGCATTGACGAACAAGGCCAGTTGACTGTTTTAATTCATTGCGGCTCGAGAGGATTCGGACATCAGGTCTGCAGCGACTATTTACGTATTTCCGAAATTGCTTTGAAAAAGTACGGTACTCAATTGATTGACAGAGAACTGGCGTGCGTGCCTAATCAATCACCAGAAGGCGAGAATTATCGAAGGGCAATGAATTCTGCTTTAAACTTTGCATGGTGCAACAGGGAGATGATAACTCATTGGACAAGAAAGACATTTGAAAAAGTGTTTGGTATGACTGAACAACAGCTAGATATGAAACTTGTTTATGATGTCTCCCATAATATAGCCAAAGTGGAACGATATTCCATCAATGGAGAAGGAATGCGCGATCTAGTTATTCATAGAAAGGGTGCTACCAGAGCCTTTCCTGCAGGCATGCATGAAATCCCTGCAAAATACCGTGAAATAGGGCAGCCTGTAATTATTCCAGGATCTATGGGAACTGCAAGTTGGGTTCTTATAGGCAATAAAAAGTCTCTTGATTTGAGTTTTGGATCAACTGCACATGGAGCAGGCAGAACAATGTCAAGATCTGCTGCAAAAAGAAGTCATACTGTTGAAGAGGTGAGAACCAAGTTAGAATCAAGGGGCATTTATGTCAAGGGATTAACGAAGGAGGGAATAGTTGAAGAAACACCCGATGCATATAAAGACGTTGATGCCGTGGTAGACGTCTCTGACTCGCTCGGAATAGCAACCAAAGTAGTAAGATTAATCCCATTAGGGGTGATAAAGGGTTAATGTCAGAGGAAGAAGATCGAGATCTCACAATTATCAAGGCTCGAAAAATGAAAGAGCTACAGAAGCAAGCTGCCATACAGGAGAAGATGAAAGTAAGGAAAGAACAGGAAAGTCAACCGCGAACAGACATGGAAATCATATCTAGCTACCTGTACGACAGGGGCGAGGAAGTACTGGATCTTGCAAAATCTCAGTTCCCAATTCAAACGAGGGCGATAGTAAGGAAAATTGTGGAATTAGTCAAAGCAGGCGAGATTAACCAAAGGATATCAGGAGGAGAATTGTTGGCATTGTTCCGATCCGTAGGGATGAATATCAGGGTTAATACAAGTATCAGAGTTGAGGATCATGGTAAGTTAGTTTCCTTTTCTGATAAACTGAAGTACGAAAACGAAGACAGCACGGCTGCATAGTAAAGAATCTATGCCATTGATCGATGCTTTTCTTATAGACTTTGTAACTGTCGATTTTGAATCCGACAGTAAAATTGCAAAAGAGGTACTATACGAGTTTCAGAAGAATTGCAATTATGACAACGATGATAATTGCAATTTCGTTCTAGACTCTCCGACCCCTAGTGCAGGATGGTATTTTGCCAAGTTATTCCTCTCCGGACAGTTTGTAAAAAAGTTGTATGAGCTTAATTCAGATCAAATTGATAATTCAAAAGGTAAAAAATTTGAGGACAAGTTTGTTTCCTGGTTAAGTATAAATTTCAAAAAAAGAAAATGCGAGGCATACCTAAAAATTGCTTCAGAAATGAAATAAGGACCATTTCTTTCTTTATCAATTTACTGCCACTTTACAGACGAAACTGCTAAGCGCTAGTAATTCAAATTCCTGTCGAAATAAAGAATTGATTTTTACATTCTCTGAGTCTTGCTGTTGCCATCTGTTCTTCTCTAATCTGAGGAGGCAAATTCCTATTAATCTATTAGTAACACCCTCATACAGAGCTGCCATTAAAACCCAAATAAGCTAAGACTCTTTATGCAGATTCAAGCAGCGTGACAGTTCAACTCGTCTTGTCTGAAAAGCTCTAACGGCAAAAATTCATTTTCATGGCCCTCTGTGAAAACGTGAGCGTGTTTAATCTATTCTGTCCACTAACATTTCCCGAAACAAAGTACTAATGACATCTCCCAACTTCTGTACGGGTTTACCCAGGTAGATTTCTTTCATATCATCATGAGCCAATATTTGTAAATTCAAGAAATATTTTTTTTCTTCTTTATCACAGAGAAGATTTCGAAGGGGCCATAGATATTTCTAAGTTCAGTAACGATACCTAAACTTTTTAGCTCGAATTGATTTGAAATTTTCGATTTTGTAGTAGCTGAGACGATGATTTGTCCGCTATTACATATATCTGTTAACCTGCTTGCTATATTTACAGTAGAACCTAGTGCAGTAAATTGAGTTCTCCGTTTAGTTCCTATATTACCAACTATAGCATAACCAGTATTAATTCCACATTTCAATCCGATTGTTATTGTATGTGGAACGTGTTTTTCCCATATACGTATCCATTTTGCTTGGAGATCTTTAAAAAGTTCTTTTAATTCAAGAGCTGCCGCAACAGCACAAATAGCATTCCCTGTACATTCTCCGGCTTTACTTTCAAACCCAAAAAGACCCATTACTCCATCTCCCATATACTTGTCCAATACTCCACCATATTCAAAAATTATTTTTCTTGCCACCTCAAAAAATTCCCTCAAAAATGGAACAAGTAATGTCGAATACGTTTTAAGAATGTCACATAATTTGGAGAATCCCTTTATGTCCCAAAAAACTACTGTTAATAACTTTCCAGTCGTTTTAAAACCGCCTCACCTTCACAGAAACCTTTTGAAGTAATCCTGAACGTATACTGAATCCTGTCTACCATCAGTCACATGTTCGAGGGACGCCCGTAGGTCAGTCATAGGGTCTTTCTTGTTCCCTGCAACCGCGTATAGAATTGACAAAGATATGTCAAACACAGATTCTATTCTGGGTCTTTTGTGTTTAGTTATCAAATATCGCTCGAGTTCAGCTGCGTCTTCCAGTCGCAAGGGGGTAGCATTTTGAGACATAGTTTCTTCCTTTAGATATTCTGTAACTGTTTTACCTTCCTTATAGCCAAGGGAGCTACTTTAGGATAGGGAGAGGGAGGATTATCAATAATTGGTAATATACAGTACTTATTAGGTACTATACGGTAGTTTTCGTTTGAGACAATCTATATCCCCATGAAGATACCTCAGCCGCAACCTCAGCTTTTAATCTTTAAGTCACGAGCCAACAGATAGCCCTTCCTCCGTAGACATAGTTCTTCGCAATTTCGCTGAAAATTTTAGCATAATCACAATCCCGTAATTCAGTTTGATCTGACTGATAATGCTTCATATCCAGTTGATTAACAAACAATGATCTTAATTTTTCGCTGAGGTGCGAATGTCTTCTTGTATATAGATTAGAGTGGTACCAGCGAGAGATCTCAAACTCTTCTTCCTCTCCTTCCGCCGGGCTTTCGTGTTGTGTCATGAGGAACTGGAGTAACGTCATCAATTCGACCAATTCGGAAACCCGCCCGCGCCAAAGCTCTAATCGCTGCTTGAGCTCCGGGGCCTGGAATCCTCGGCCCCACACCCCCAACTGCTCTTACACGTATATGAAGGGCGTTGATCCCTTTTGTTTTGGCTGCATCAGCAGCGGCGACTGCAGATTTCATAGCAGCATATGGTGAAGATTCATATCGGTCGGCTGTTACGTGCCTCCCTCCAGAACTGAAAGAAACCGTTTCAGCGCCGCTAACGTCTGTTATATGGACTAATGTATTGTTATAACTACTGAATATATGGGCTACCCCCCACTTATATTGCGTAACTTCAGCGATATCTGTAGACATGAATAGAGAGGTAATTTTATTACGTGGCGGCTATATTAACGTAGTTAGAAATGTGAATAATTTTAATGCCGTCGCCTCTAACTGTTTTTATATTATCACAATTTCGATCGAAATAGAATCGCACGGAGATTCCCAACACCATGAAATGACCATATCAAAGTATATGTTGACGGTAGCGGCCATTTAAAAAGATGAATATCATGCCTTAACTCGCTTTCTTAAAGGCGCAAAACATTTTACTTGCTAGCTCCCAGCCACACCTTTGGAAAATAATATACTTCAGAATATTATATTTTTCTACTATTGACAAGGTTGGTATTAATTGTTGGATTATTTAACTGGAATTATGGCAATGAGGTTAGATTGGGCTGGGTTGGATCATGGATACTATTTTTCTACAAGAAAAAGATGAATGAACAAAGTGACAGGATAATGCTAAATCAGTTTGAAAAAGGATTGATTCATATCTATATTTGAGGTAGAAGGTAAAGGAAATGAGGGTATTTGGTCGTTGGAGAAAGAATAGTAATAACATCCCGGTTTCAGAACTTGATGGTAATAGAAGATATTCTAAACCGGCTATAGGGCAAAAACGTAGTCTATTTGATGGCATTGTTGGTTTCGACGATATAAAAGAACTGTTTGATATGTCTATAAGGGCAGACAAGCCAGTACATCTACTCCTGGTAGGACCACCTGCTTCAGCCAAGTCATTGTTTATGAGTTCACTTACTAAACTAGAAAGGTCATACTACGTTGTTGGGAGTAGTTCTACAAAATCTGGCATATTCGATTATCTGTTTGAATATAGACCGAGGTATTTCATAATAGACGAGATAGAGAAGATGAATAAGCGAGATCAGACAAGTCTTTTGAATCTGATGGAGTCCGGTATCTTATCCGAATTAAAACACAATCAAAAAAGAACAACTCAACTAAAGACATGGGTTTATGCCTCATGTAATAGTACGGAGAAGCTATTACCGCCACTGCTAACTAGGTTTAGAGATATGCATTTCAAGCCATATACAGAGGAAGAATTTGTAAATATTGCTGTGGAAATTCTGGATAGGGAGGAAGGACTAGATAGAGATGTTGCTACTATTATTGCCGAGGCAGTATTCAATAGACTCAAGAGTACAAACATTAGAGAGTGTATAAGAATAGCCCGATTAACACATGGTGACATTGATGTTTCTAAACTTGATAAGATTCTTGAGACCTTTGCCAAATATGGCGCTGGTACCGACAAAACTGATCAGGCTTAAAGAAGTTTGGCTAATGTGTTACCCTTGGGTTGAGAGCTGGCCTCGATGCCGGCATTGCCGACGAGCTTCGCGCGAGAGTTAGGCTACGAAAACCCAGGAGCCTCGAGTGACGATCATAGTAGCTATCAGGTAATAGTTTGTTAGGCATGATTGAGGAAGGCCCAGCAGGGTATTCGATAGAGGAAGAAGAGGGTGTCATTTTGCGTTTCAGTTGTTTGCTTCGGCTCAGATATAAAGGCGCTGGTGATTTTAAACATTCTACGGTATCATACCAGGCTATATTCCAGATCTAATTAATTCGAGTCGTGGCGAGGGTCAGAACGAAATTTTAGTGATTGCTCTTTGGTAGACCTCTTTAAAAATATCCTTACTATGATATTTCGTAGAATATGCAGCCATTATATCAACACCGGTCGTAGCTAATCCTGTTTCAATTGGGAAATGTTCTATCCTCACTGGGTTTTCATCATAATACGTATACTTGCACCCTTCTCCTCTTCCTTGCAGAGAGAATCTTTGGATTACCCAGCTT
>WJXE01000062.1 GCA_009665115.1 Nitrosopumilales archaeon | reverse complement strand
CGCCATGTCAGCATCAATGACATACCTTCGTTAATGGACGAATACGATTTATACGAAGACTTGTATTTCGGTAAGCTGAAAGAGTCAAATGCGGCTAAACTGATGAAAATCAAAGGCGTCTATGAATATATTAACCACCTGGAGCCGCCGCAGCAGCCACAACCACATACACCATATCGGATGCTCGTACAACAGGCCTCCCTATTCTCCCGAGATGATGATAGGACATCAAAGGTATTTGCAAGGCTACTGAAGTACGGAATCGTAAAAGAAAAAACTGAAAGATTATTACAACGAATCGAGCTCGCGTCAAATTGGGCAGATGACCAGTTCACATTAACCGCGGAAAAAGTCGAAATCGAAATAAATGAAAGTCAAAGAAAAGCAATGATGGAGATTTTAGATGCGATGAGATCATTCATTGGCAGCGAACAAGATCCAGAAACCCCGAAAAATCTACAATCAAAAGTTTTTGAGATAGCCAGAAATAACCAAATAGAGCCTAAGGAATTCTTCAGGTTACTCTACAGAATACTCATTAACGCTGACCGAGGACCGAGAATTGGAAACTATGCAATCGATCTTGGCTTGGATAGAACATGTCGAATTCTTGAGGAATCTTTAGTTAATTAAGATATCCAATTTTATGCTAATTAATGATCGTAATTAAGCATTAAAATGAGGATAAGAGGAAATTTATGTTATGATAGTTCATCCTGGTGTGCATCCTGACAAACAAAAAGATGAGGGCACCGGGTGAACCGCAATTTGTTTGATGGTCCGAACGAAAATGTTGAAGAAAAGAGATCTTAGTATTACTGGAGGTTGAATGATGTTCTGCCTAAGAGATCACTCTACTAGCCTAAGACGTTTGGTATGAGACTAAACGCTGAAAATTGTCGTGAAGACAGCGATCCTGAAAAGTTGGGTGATGTTATGGCAACGGACAGTGGAGTCATGATTTTTGTGGCATTCTTGTCGTGTCATGTCGAAGGTATACTGAACGTGAATGTGCACCCTTTACCGTCGGCGTTGTTTTCTGCCCAAATCGTGCCTCTATGAGCATCTATAATACTTTTCGAGATGAACAATCCTAACCCCGTGCCTTTATCTGACTTTGTGACAAATTTTGAAAATAAACGAGGCAATATTTCTGGGTCAATACCAGGTCCCGTGTCCTTCACAATCACGATAACTTTATCGTCCTTTCTGAATGCGTCAATCGAAATAACCCCTTCTGAAGTGAATTTTATCGCATTCCTTAGAAGATTTAAAATTACTTGTGTTATCCTGCCCTTATCGGCTTCTACTAAGAGACTTCTCGGAGTATATGATATTTTGACGTTTCTGCCGGTATCGTCATTTTCCATCTGTTCCCTGAGATCCTGTACGCAGGTCGATAGAACGTCACTTAAATCGAATTGTTCTTTATTTAGTTTTAACGATTTACTTTCGATTCTTGTAACGTCTAAAATATCCGACGCAAGCCGGTCTAACCGTTTTGCATTGCGGATAATAGAAGCGATTGTTTCTTTGTCTACCTCAACTATTTCGTTAGTGATATCGAATTTGTGTTCGATGTACTCAGCATCTCCGAGAATTGGCATAATAGGAGTGCGCAACTCATGGGCTGCGACGTTAATAAACTCGCTTTGCATCCTATCATGAACCTTTAACTGTTCATTAGCAGAAGCAAGCAGCTTATTGGATTCAATTAACGATTCGTTCGCACGACGTAGTTCTAAGGTTCTAGCGTCAACTGCGCCCTTCAACCTCCTATTCCAGGAGAGAATAAGAAAGGCCGTACCCACAGCTATCGCCCCAATCGCCACGACGGCTAAGGTGCTAAAGTTCTTTTGCTGATCTATTAGAAGGCCGACGTTACTGGTTAGGCTGTGAGGTGAACCGATATATAATGTCCATAGCCGTTTTCCGTCAATCGTAACTGGCTGGTAGGATATGGTAGTAGTGTTACCACGAACTGTTATGTCTTCTGCTCCGGCCTTACCTTGTAATGAGCGTCCTAAAATACCGTCGTAGGAACCCTTTATTTCAGGAGGAACTGAGGATTGGAATTCATCTCCTAGGTAGTTTTTGCCGATTAGAGCATGATTTCTAGCGTACAAGAACACGCCATTCTTGTCCATTAATCCTACATTGCTTATAATTTCCGGGGATAGTTCACTCTGTAATGACTTGCCTACTGAATTAACGTTCACAGCGGCGACTATAACTCCTTTGAATGTCTTCGTTACGATGATGCTGCCGCCTTTATCAAATTTGGCGTCTGGCACCATGATTGGGAAAGCGATGTACAACCTCGGAACATTGTCAGCCGATGTCATCACGCTTGTATAATATGGAGAATGTGTTTCCTTTGGAACAATGAAATATTCTAGAGAGCCTAAGTCAAGACTCTTAGACTGTCCAACCGAAGAACCATTTGAATTACTCCATGCGATTAGTCTGCCATTTTGATCTAGCAAATAATATCCGTCGGTCAGTACCCTCGTGGAAGCCTGTGCACTGTCAATCAGAACCTGGGTTAGTGTAGTCATGTTGTTGTGGATAGCAGGAGCGGCTGCAAGTGTTCTTAGGTTATTAGTAATTGATTGTATATCATGTATCAATAATTCAGAAAGATCATGTGCTTCAATTCTAGCGTTGGATCTTATCTCTTGTGAGGCTATTTCAGCGATGTCCTTAGCTGTGACCGAGGAATATTGATACGACAGAATTGATAAAGATGTTCCGATAGCAGCAATTACCAAGAGTAAAAGAATATTGCTTTTGGAAAATGCTACCATTTTTCACCGCAAATCATTATTTGATTGCTCTTATAAAAACGTCAACTAGCTAATGATGACCAGAATTTGTAAAGCGCTCGGAAATCTGGTTGTAAGGAAGCAGATTTTGCTTTGTGACATCATATTAATGCATTCTGTGGTTGTGATCCACAATGCAACATATTAGCTATATGTCTATAGCATGCGATGTCACTGGCCGATGGAATTACAATTTTCAAGCCGATGGAATTACAATCACAGGTTGACGATTTATAAACGGTGGGAGTCTCAATTGTTATTGGCCTAATTTCAAGAAATTGGACTATAACGACAGTGTTTTGCGTGTTTTGAAGAAGTTTTTTTGTAATACGGCATTAATTGACTGCGTCCTAGCCTACAATAATAACCATAATGGGGCTGATTGAATGCATGACCTAATGTTCACTGGTTGCTTTTCTTTATTAGCAATCACTCGTAACATATGTCGGTGACTATCTAGCATCCTATAATGATTCGGTCATTACTGATACTAATTCATAGTAACATGTTCACAGTATTGATATCAATAATTGTTATGGTAATCCAGAATAGAGAAAAATATCTAAATGAAAGAATTAATCAGAATATTGAAAAAAGAATACCATAATAGTATTTAGTGCGGCTTTTATTCGAAGAGATTATTATGTTATGCAAGTCATGAAACACAGAAGTAGACTAGAAATAATTGCCGAAATCCTCGAAACTGCCAATTCGAGTAAATCTATACAAGCAAAAATTATGCACAGGGTATATTTATCTTATCCACAGCTGAAAGAATACTTAGCGCTCTTGCTCGAAAATGGTTTAATAGAATACAGACAAACAGACAGAATTTACCGGACAACAAGTAGAGGAATGCGTTTCTTAGAAATTTATAGACAGTTAAATGATGTAGTTGTTATGACCGACAATATAATAGTAAGGTGAACAACAAATAGCTTGGGATTAGTCGTAACGCGTAGGTCTTTCTCTAGACCTCCCGCCAAATTGCCTTTGTTTTCGCCAGCATAACAAAGCCGATCAAGTACGAGACTTGCACTAACAGGCCAAGAGCAATTGACCATTCTTTCGGAGTTGGAAGCCCCATAGTGTACTGTAACATCAGGGAAGCGTGGGTTGTCGGGACGATATATGCCAGATACTGTAGGTCCAACGGTAGCCTACCGATCGAATAAAAGACAGGCGGTAACACAGCTAATATGACATTTACAAATGAGATAACCTGAGTTGCATTTCGCATATGCAGCATATGGGACGAAAGAAAAAAGCCCATGGCAGACATCGATCCCCAAATCAAGAAAATAGTTGAGATCAATAACGGTATGTTACTAATCGAGGTTCCGAAGAAAGCCGCTAGTACGGTAAGCACAGCTAACGCCGGAAACCCAAATAACAGTTGCGACAATGCCAGCCCTGTCATGTATGTCAAGGGGGAAACCGGCGATGCGACAAAGACATCTTGGATTTTGTATTCAGTCTTGTAAAAAGATATGTCTTGTCCAAGAGCTAGCCCATAACCTACTAATGCCATAACAAGGCTCCCGGCGACGGCAAACTGGATGTAATGTCCATTGCTAACCACGAATAAAACAAATAATAGCGAAAAGGGACTTATTGCAGAAAAGACCATAGATATTGGATTCCTCCGCAGCCATAGGATTCCTGTCAAATATGCAATCAAAAGTACTTGCTTAAGAACTAAGAATCCTTTCGATTCTTTCACTCTGGTAGTTATCATATAGTAATCGATGGCAACACGATTTTTTAGGGTTTAGACTCTACGGACCGTTGTTCTGCCATTCACTCAAAAGTGAGTGAATCGTCACTTAATCTCTAATCTCCAGGACAGACATCTGGTTTAGAGAGTTAAGCTCTCCTCTTCTTGGTGATTTTGTGTCATGGATAATACGTCAATTCCATCGCCGCTTGCGGAGTCTCTTTGAATAGATGATTTAATTGCCTTGACTGCTAGCTCTTTTGCACTCTGTTCTGACATGTTGGCTCTGAATTCACCGTCCATAACACCAAGTGCCATTTCCGCACCTGATCCGACTGCGGCGTACTCATCAGGAAGCACAGAACCAAGAGGATCCAAAGTATAGATTTGCGGTTTGTTGTCTATTCCCCCTACTATCACCTGCGTCAATAACGGAAAGAATCTCCGTTCGAACATTATCACAGACATCATCTTTGCAATAGAATTTGGAGGCACACTACGTCTAGTTTCGAGCTTTCTAATCTTGGCTAGCGCTCCCACCTGTCTTACCAAAATTTGCATATCAGCAATCATACCGGCACATGCCGCTCCGACCTTATCAGTGACCGGAAAAGTTTTCTTTGTATTCTTGTTTACCACGAAGTTCCCGTATGAAACGCGTTTTTCTGATGCCAATACAACCCCGTTGTCGAATGAGATTCCGACAGCGGTTGCACCTGGCATAAATTGGAATGCCATTATAGTCTGGGATATATCCTATGTGGGGCAGATTTAGGCGTTTCTATCAATTAATCATACTTGACGAGCGCGTTGTGCTAAACCCCCCGGAATCGAAACCGATCTAAAAAAATATCTACCGCATACCTCGAAGGTGAAAAAGATTAGAAATTAGGGAGTGAATCGTTTGATTTTCATTTTCTTGTGAGAGCACGGTCATGAATTCTTATCGCTTCGGCAACGAGCCTGTTCTGAAGTTCAAGGGCATCTTTGCCCTCTGGATGTTTTGTTTCTGCCAATGCCTCTGCCACAATACTAATAATATGCCTTAAAAGGAACTCCTCCCCTCGCGTAGATTCTGCTTTGTAAGTTGAGTTCGCCTTATTTACAAATACTACATTCTCATTCTTGAAGCTGTATCTAGAATCATATTCATCCTCATATGGGATAACCTTATAGCCAACTTTTTTTAACGCAAATGTTCTTTTCAGTATTGGTTTCTTAATCTGTTTGGTTATCACCGTATTGACAGGAGTTGTGACTGCGACAACCTGTTCTGGTTGTAAGAGATTCAAATTCGTCTTATCAGTTTCTGAAAGTGAACCGACGTGAGGAGTTGGTTGCTGAATCTGGCGCGGCTGCGTGATAGTCGTTTCGGATATGGGAGGTGACTCAATTTTAGTCCCGCCATGCGACTGTGCTTCCTTGGATACGATGAAAGATGTCTTCTCATCGCTGGAAATATTTGCAAAAAGGGCGGCGGATGGTTCACCCTCCTCTATCGGTGCCTTTTCATTGACATCAATTATCTCATAGCCCTCTACCTCTTGTTGAGTTTCCAGATTTTCAACAATGGCCTGACCGAGCACTTTATCGATCTCCCTGTAGATCTTCGATTCTTCTCGTGTAATCAAAACGTCTTCATACTCTGTTAAACTGGGCAACACTGTTTCTATGATAAAAGCTCTCATTGCCTGGTTGAATTTTGCGTATTCCTCGTCTTCGATTATCGCTGATTTGTCAGCAAACCTTGAGGTTAGTGTATCACACCTCACGAATCCTGTCACCCTGCTTAATTTAGTATCAAAGCCAAAATTACCGCGCGTTACTATGTGATTTCCAACCATAATAGCTATTCCCTTTTCATCCTCAGTCAGAGGTCTTCTGGCAATAACGAGTTCACCGGTTATTCGACCGTCTTCTAGATTTAACATGATCCTATGCCCCTGTATATCCGGGGCGATTATCTGCTGAGCACCACTACGATCCCATTCAACAAATTTATCTGCCTCCTTGATATAAACTTCGAACAAGGGTTGTCTTAGGATCGCGAGTTTACGGATTTCTTTTATCAGTCTGAACGCGTCAATAACTGTTTTCGAACCTTTAAGTGTTAGCTCCGTACCGTTACGGCCTAGGGAAGACTCGTGCAATTCGTCCAACAGAGCATTTCCGCTAAAAAGCTTGTCGAGAGTGTTACCATCTATCACGATGGTCTTCTCAAACTTATGTCGTTTTGTCCTGATCTTCATACTTTCGAACGAAGTAAGAAACGATAGTCTCCCGGTTCCGTACCTTCCCGTCCTGACTCGGTTTAACCTCGGTGAGATTCTATCATGTTTTTTGTGAGGAGATCCTAAGAGCAAGAATTTTTCCATACTATCCTGGTCCATACCTGCATTATCCTCGATCACAACTGAGCCGTCTTTCATTATCGTCACAACGGAAATCGTAGCATCCTCGTCAAATGCATTTTCGATTAGTTCCTTAACAATCTCATTTGGCGAAACCCAAGTTTTTGTAGCGAATTCTCTGAAAAATGATGGATGTACTCTTAATTCAGTTGTCATTACTTGTTTGACGGGTACTTACTTACCTTTATTTATTACGTGTAAAATTATTATTGACAATCTACTCAGGACAACGTGTTCCTAAAGCTTGAACATCATTTCCCAAAAGTTCAAGAGTCAGAAAATTCCTAAGCCAGTAAATAATGACTCTCCTATTTGTTCATCAGATTGCTAGCGGTCTCGTTTGCCTTCGATAAATTCTAAGAAATTGGTCTTCGCTTGTGAATACGACATGTGTATTGGGGGATGTTTAAAACAGTACGCACTTATACTTTCGAGAGGCCCGCTGATAGACCTATCCAGAGCTAATTTAGCTCCTCTAACGGCATCGATCATGACTCCCGCGCTATTGTAAGCATCTACCACCCGCAGCTTAAGATCCAGTTCTATCGGCGTGTTACCAAAGTACTTGCCCTTTAGTGAGATATAACATACCTTATCGTTTTCTAAAAACCGAACAAAATCTGACGGCCCCACCCGCATTGGAATCTCGTAAGGCGCCATCGCTGCGACCGCCTTTGTCTTACTGATCCTTTTATCCTCAAGTCTTTCGTCGTCGAGCATGTTGTAAAAGTCCATGTCTCCTCCCATATTCAGCTGATAGGTCTCATCTATCTTTACTCCTCTATCGACGAATAACTTTACAAGTGTTTTGTGGAGGACGGTCGCACCCAATTGACTCATTACATCGTCTCCTGCACAGGGCAGATTCTTATTCTGGAAGGCATTCTGCCATTGTGGAGTGGATGCAATGAAGACAGGTATTGCATTAATGAAACAGACTCCAGCGTCTAGACACCTCTTAGCATAATATTGAGTAGCTTCCCTGCTCCCAACCGGCAAGTAATTGAGAAGTATTTCGGTTTTAGTGTCCCTGAGGACGTCTGCCACATCTGCAGCCGGCCTATCAGAAATTCTGAGCTTTTGACTCAGATGCTTGCCCACGCCGTCGAAAACATTACATTTTGTAACTTTGACATCCATTTTATCGACTTTGGTAATTGTGACAGTATTATTTGGTTTAGCAAAAATTGCCTCAGAAAGGTCTTTTCCCACCTTTGAATCAGTAACGTCAAATGCTGCAACAAATTCAATATCAGCTGGTTGAATTCCCCCAAGCGAATATGCTGTGAGCCCTATCCCGTGATTATTCTCAGTAGCCGAAGAGTAATATCGCGTCCCCTGCACAAGAGCAGACGCACAATTCCCGATTCCCGCTAGTGCTACTCGAACTTTTTTTCGCATTTACAGTTAGTGTATCGTTGTAGACAGCTTAATATCTTTATCAAGAATCGTGATCGGACTGGCACTCAATTGGAATTTCTTTTCAAAGCATATACTCTTTTCTTGTAAACGAAGCGAAATCCTAATTTTTTGTACAATGGGAACAATCCTTCATTTGTGAACGTCTGGAGAAACAGAAGGTCCAACCCCTGCTGCTGAGCTATTCGTAGCGAGACGTCTATCATTTTCTTCGCAACTCCCCTGCCTCTAAAATTTGAAATTGTTCCGAGGCAATACAGACCCATGAGCCCCTGATTAGGAAATAGAGCAGCACACCCAGCCGGTTTGATAGAAGAATCGCTGACACGAAAATAAGACAGCAGTAAAATCA
>WJXE01000061.1 GCA_009665115.1 Nitrosopumilales archaeon | reverse complement strand
GTTGTGATGCTATTCATAAGAAGAAATAAGGTACCCAGATTCCATACTACAACCGTCGTGTTTTTTACTCCCGTATTTTTTGGTTTTGCCAAACCAGAATAAACAATTCCAAAGAATATCAATACTGCAACAGAAAGTGGTTCAAAAACTCCTTCTCCTAATAAAGTTAAGCCATAAAATCCAACAATATGGTAAACGGCATGTGTCAGTATAAAAATCGTAAGTATCAGTGTTAATTTCCTTATACTGTTTTTTAATTTTAGAGTAAGATAAATTGGAACTATAGCCGCAAGACAAATAACGATGGCACTGATGAAATGAAGATTAGTTTCTAACATTTCGGTGGATTACGCAGCCCAAAGCTGGCCGATAGACATTGCATTTCTTCGCTTAGTATGTTTACGTATTAATGCCTTAATAAAGTGGGACATAACTTCCATATATGTAACCTACTCATCGAACTCACTAGTGGTATTGGCCTCTGATTTTTTAATTGTGACAAAAGCCAACCTTATTTAGCTTTGTCAAATTAAGGCTTTACCTTACAATATGGTTCTTCTTGATATCGATATGCTGACTTTAAACAGACTTAAAAAAAAAGATTGACGACAGCAGACAAGGTTTGTTTTATGGCGGCATCTATTGATGTCCAGTTGCACCCTTATGGACGGTGTTGGTACTGATGATGTCATATTACTGCATGTCATATTACTACCTGCCATTGTAATAGTAAAACTAGTTTGGTTACCGGGCATCATTGTCTGAGCCGATGCTGACATACTATTAGAGTTCATTCGTGCTAGTACGCTTACTACCAATTCAACTGCGACAATCGTGACCTCTAGGGTGAAAATTTGTTTCATCGCGTACATAATACGAAGTATCAATTCAAAGATTGTTAGAAGGTTATTTGTATAAGAAATGTCCACTTTCTTCTGACAATCTGAAAATCGGCCAGGGCGGAGAGCCAAAGATTATGAAGGGAATTCACAACAAAGCAGGAGTTAGATACCACGAGGTCCCTATCTACAGCTTGCTACACAAGTGCGGTTTCAAACCAATAGTGCCAAAAAGGGATTTGGCAGTATTGGATCAAAGGAAGAGAAAGGACCGTTCAAAAAAATAGAAAATAATCTCAAACATGCATAAGCTGAATCTATATTCCTACATGACGCATCGGTTAGAAAAATGATGTGGGCACATAAGAAATACATCTAATAGTAGTACCTACTGGATCCTGAAGAAAACTTGTGTATCATGGGAGAATTAGGGATAGATAGGAGACAGCTATTCGAACAATATAATGCCTTTGACCGTTCTTAGACTATTTGAAGAAACTGCAAAATAAGTTTCATAAGTCAGAATAACAACAACTTAGAATATCAAAGAATGAGTTTTGAACAACCAACGAATTTTGAGAGTTAAAAGTTGTTGCACGATGAGAGGAACCAACTTTGAATATAAAAAAATGCTACGGTCGAGACAGAGCAAAATTTTGACAAAGCAAAAAAGTGGATAGACGGATTGTTTTCATCAGATGAACCTCTATAGAGATTTGTTTATTATATGTTCTACTTAGCACCATTAACATTCCCATATTCTACTGACTCTAGCTTATCAATCATCCTTCCACTCTTTCTGACGGAGTACAATCTTAGCCATACTATGATTGCTAAAAGAACTGCTGATGCTATGTGTATTTGCGAACCAATATAAGGTAATGACAAAAGAGAAGGAATTTTATAATCTTCGATTATTTCTCCTATGATATAGACTATAATGAATACAGTTATTTGAAACTCAAAGCTTCTAATATTTCTATTTCTTACTGTAAGCCATCCAAATATCGCTAGCGACATGAAAAGAATGATTAATGCTATTCCACCCATGGAAAACAAGAAGCCGCTATCGATTTGAGTCGATATCATTGTAATTCTTTAACCTCCTCCTTACCTTTCGACCTATTAATAACGTAAATGATTCCAAAAAAAAGTAGTATACCAAAAGATAGTGGTTCTAGTATCGCTTTCGCTAATAAACTAAAACCAAGGGCACCGGCAAAATGGTACATGCCTTGCATTATTACAAAACCTGCTAGTACTATTGATAGATATCGGAGGTGATTATTTCTATTATTATATTTCTTTATTATGAAATTGAGATAGATAGGCACGGCGGCGGCAATAAAATATACAATAGATTGGATTATCGAGATTTGAGCTTGGATTAATATCAATTATTATGCCGCTCCATTTTCCGATAAGACACTGATTAGTATTATTAACGAGATATAAAAATAGGCTGCTCAATTCCAGTTTTGGAATCCACAGTTGGAGGATGTCCCCATTCTTATAGCGATAATAAAAGCATAAAGATTTTATGAAGAAAAGGTTATTGTGCTACTATAAATTTATACAAGATGCGATAACTGTTATGATGGCAGTCAAAGTACATATTGTTGTTTAGCACACAAAGGAGATACCTCTTTTCTAAAAATGACTAGCTTCGCACATGAAGTACGATTGCCGACGGTTCGGAGGTTACTTCCAGTATTTAATGTGTAGATGAGTCACATAAAGAAGTTCTAATACTCAAAAATCGTTAAGTGGTTTCCCCTTACATAAGATCAATGGCTATGTCGGGCGTGATGTACATCTTCGATTAGGAAAAATTTAACACTATTAGTAACAGAAAAGAACTATCGTGAGAGTATACAGGATATCTGCAATTACGCTATCAGTTAAAAACATGGAAAAGTCATGCAAATTTTATTCCATCATACCTGGTTTTAAGGTTGCGTATGGGGGATCATATAGCGATTCCTTTACAACATTTGAGATTGGTGAGGATAGTACTTACAAAATGTACCTCAACTTGGAAGTAAAGAATAACATTGATTCTACTATCCGTCACCATAGCGATAAAATGGATTTTGGTAGGATAATATTTTACTCTGAAGATGTAGATAAACTATACTCCCGATTTACGAATGATGCTTCTATATCAGAATTAGTATCATTTGAAAATGTGCCTATGAATGCTTCATGGGGTGAAAGATTCTTTCATGTGCGAGACCCAGATGGCTACCAGCTATCATTTGCGATGCCAATAGGAAGAAAAAAGTAGGAACAATATGATTGTGGTGCTAATCCTATTCTTACTTTGTTGGCCCGTGTTTTATATGATTATGCTCTGTCAGTTCAGATCCAGTCTTGAATTTCTCGTCACATATATTGCATTTGAATTTTTTCCTATCGAAAGGATTGAATTTCATTACTATCAATACTGATATATCTGGCATATAAATCGCTGAGGTTTAAAATCGCAAAATAACATACTATTAGCTTGATGGCCGCCTCTGCATTTGGTAGTTATTTCTAATAATAGTTTATGATTTGTCTATCTTTCATGTCGCTTTGTCGTGTCGTCATCTTTCATTAAGAATGTACGTAATTTTTCATATACGAGAGCTGTCTTCTCAACAAACGGTGCATGACCCGCATCTGCTATTGTTTCATATTCGGCCATTGGGAGCTCCTGTCTAAACCTATGATAATATTCAATTGGTATTAGATTGTCCTTTTCACCCCATATGATAAAGCAAGGAATATTTTCAATTTGTTTGAATCCTTCTGGTTCGATCTGTGTTGTTGTACTGTTATCGAAAGCGGCTTCAAACGCATGTTTTGCGCCTGGCTTTTCAATTGTGTAATCAAACAAATCAACTGCTACGGGAAGCAGCCTTGAAGGACCAGAATATAGGTCCTCTAATACTCTTTTGACTTTTTCATATCTTGTTACTGGATTTACCTCAGTCGCTGCAACACGATAATCTTTCAGCAACTGCGTTGGCCCATCAAGCAGACCCGAGGAATCTATCAAAACAAGCTTTTCTATCATCTCTTTATTTTGTATAGCAACTTGTGCAGCTATATACCCGCCCAATGAGTGCCCCACAATGCTTATCTTTGTATGCTCCTTCTCCTCTATCCCAATTCTTTCTATAAGGAAATCCATAATGAATTTGCTGAACCCTTTGACTGTATAATCTGCATTTTCTGGCTTTTCACTTCCACCAAAACCTATCAAATCAACTGTTATTGTGTGAAAATATTCTGACAATGCATCTGGAATATCTCTCCAAACAAGAGATGAGGCTCCAAGTCCATGTAGAAATAACACGTGCTTATCTTTAGGATTTCCATATTCTTTGTAAAACGTACCGACTCCTTTCACAGTTGGAAGGGGCATTTGTATTGAACGTCAAAATTAGCATACTGTGCCTAATATGTTTGCTACCGAGCTTCCGATACTTGCCTATGCCCAGTTCAATCGCGAAAGCCTTCGGTAAGACAAACATGAAGTTTCCGTCACCCTGTCAGTACCTGAACTCGCCTTATCTCGTTTCGTCTTACATGTTCTTTTTCGAAGTTTATTGTACATTCTGTCACATATATTACTACAGGACAAAGGGAATTGTAATAAAAAGGTGCTAAAAGTATGGGAGATCCCTGAATAGACTTGTGGGAGGAGATATACTTGCCCAGGATCCTCAAAAAATCAAACAAGAACAAAAAAAGGAATAGAGAGTACTTGTCTAGTTTTAGAAAATGAACATGCACTATCGTAGCTGACGAAGATGAGAAGATACATAAGCAACTATACTTAAGACTGGCTAGGATATACAAATCGTTTCCAGAAATGGCCATTAGAGTGATCTATTTATTCATATCGTTTTTACAAGTAGGGTTTGTAATACAATTTTACAATAAAACTATCATATACCTAATGTAGAGGTAATAAATAATGCTAAGGATTCTCTTACTGGCAGCGGAATATCATTACCCTTACAGCTGCAAAATTCCACTATTCCAACTTGTTTGGTTGGATTAAATCCAACAAAAGTGGTATAGCCGTCTATACCACCATTATGCTGAATAACTTCTGTGGCAAGATTAGTATCTACAAACCATCATAGACCAACATAACTAGCACTTAAGCTCTTATTGGAAGCAAAAAGTAAAGCAGTTGCACGAGTATTGCTTCGGAAAGGGTGTCATTCATGATAGCAGTGTTTAGTAAGAGGTGGAGACCAGCTAAACATAAACATAACATACTGCTAGTAGGCAATTCTAGAAAAGGCAGTTTTCCTGATATGTTAAATATTAGTTACCAGAGATACCTAAATGACTGAAAAGATGAAAAAACAGTCTAACCGCTCATGTGATGTTCTAATTATAGGTGGTGGCTCTGCAGGTCTTCGAGCTGCAATAGAGGCTCATGATGCCGGTGCACATGTTCTTATAATAAGCAAGAGTAGAAAAGGAGACCCACATACAGTATTAGCTAGAGGTGGCATTAATGCAGCTCTTGCTACTATGGACCCAGAAGATAATTGGATGATACATGCTGCTGATACTCTAAGAGAAGGGGAATTTCTTGCTGACTACAACAAGGTAGAAGTACTGTGTAAAAATGCACCTGAGGCTATAAATGAACTAGTAGGATGGGGTGCTCGATTTCATAGAGAGAAAGATGGCCGGTTAACACAGCGATTTTTTGGCGCCCATACTTACAGAAGGACTGTGTTTTACGAAGATTGGACTGGCAAGGAAATAATTCGTGTATTGATGGATCAAGTTCGTCGACGGAAAATCGAAATTGTAGACAACGTTTACATCACGAAATTATTGAAGTCGCGTGGTGCAAGTGGAAAAAGGGGTAGAGTGGTAGTAGAACATATCAAAGGTGCAACTGGCATAGATGTCAAAAAGAAAAAAATTGCCATGTTCGAATGCAAGTCATTGATCCTCGCGGCTGGTGGATATACGCGAGTCTATGCCGTGAGTAGTTCTAGAATTTTTGAAAACTACGGAGAAGGTGTGGCTCTTGCATATGAAGCAGGTGCCGATTTGGTGGACATAGAGATGGTCCAATTTCATCCTACTGGAATGGTTTGGCCAAGGAAAGCAGTGGGTACTCTGGCTACTGAAGCAATCCGGGGCGAAGGAGGTATTTTGCTAAATTCAAAAGGTGAAAGGTTCATGAAAAATTACTATCCCGAAAGAATGGAGCTAGGACCACGTGACGTAGTGGCACGTGCAATTTTTAATGAAATCGCATCAGGTAGGGGTACTAAACACGGTGGAATTTGGTTGGATGTAACCCATCTACCAAAGGCAAAAATTTTGGAAAGACTGCCAACCATGTACAAACAGTTCAAACAGCTTGATGGAATCGACATATCCAAGGAGAAAATGGAGGTTGCACCCACAGCACATTATTCTATGGGTGGGGTCCAAGTAGGTAGAGATTGTAAAACGAAAATTAGAGGTTTATTTGCGGTTGGAGAAGTAATAAGTCAGATTCATGGTGCTAATCGTTTAGGTGGAAATAGCTTACTGGATACAGTAGTTTTCGGAAAAATTGCTGGAAGAGCAGCAGCTACCTTAGCAAAGAAGTTGAAACCACAATTACTAGGACTGAGTGCTTATAGACAAAACGGATTTGATTATGGAATATTTGTCGCTAGGGATCCAATTAAATTTCGCACTGAAATAGAAAAGTTGATGAAAGATAGCGCAGGAATAATAAGAGAAGCAGGCAAACTACAAGAGGGATTGAAAAAAATTTTGAAGCTAAAGAAGGAATTTTATTCTAAAGATAATATTCTGAAAAAATTCAAAATTAATGAGAATGTTGTTAGAACTTGGGAAGTAAAATCCGCAATAGTTGTTTGTGAGGCCATAATAAGAAGCGCTTTAATGCGACAAGAGAGTAGAGGAGCTCACTACAGGTTTGATTTTCCCAAGCTAGATGACAAAAAATGGAAACTAAATATCTATTGTAAGCAAAAGGGAAATGGCATAGCATTGTTTAAACGGAGAGTTAGAGAAGGGAAAGGACCCTTGGAGGATTTTCTTAAAGCTCACGTCAAAGCAGAGCATCATCGGGAATTCGAATAATCATATAGATCGCTCGTTAATCTGTTTATTAGTAGATATGTACTACTTCTTTATACTTATTTGGTGCTGAGTTATGTTGTATATTGGTGTAATAGTCTAATCTTACAAGGGCTTGATACATTGTTCTTGGCTCGATTATCTCTTTAGATGTTGTCATTATGGGTGGATAGTAAACTTTTTTGACTCGGCTCACGATACGAGTCACGTCGACTTCGTGAATACAGGCCCTATATTCCTGAGCAATGTAAGTACGAACGTTTGGACTCTAGTCAGATCTTATTAATTAATGACTTTTTTTCTAATATTTGATTCGTCTTTGATTCACCATTCTTGATTGAATTCCTTATAGTTTCTACCGAAAAGTCCGTGTTCTCGTAGAAGTGTGGGAAAGGCTCATCCCTAGTTACGTGAATTATGTCCCTTATTTCTGCACCACGTTCACGTTTCATTTTAGTGAAAGTATGACGAATCTTTTCAAGTTGTTTCTTATCTATTTTAGCTGGATCAATATTTTTGTCGATTATCTGGTAGAGCTCTTCTATATATTTCAGATATCGTGTTATTACTTTAGCCATCTTTATTTGGTGTTGAGATTTATCGGAAAACATGATATCTCTAGCTCTATGATAGACTTCAGCCAAGTTGTCTGGTAGCTTATCAACTCTCCTAGGATAGTATTCAACAAGGAAAAGTCTCTTGTCAATCACAGGTGAGGCATCTAAAACTTCGCTAAAAGGGGTGTTACTTAGTAGAGCGCCATCCCAAGCATATACACCTTCTTCTAGTTCAACCCAAGGAAAATTATCTAACGGGTAGCCAGAAGTTGCAAGTATATGCTTAGGAGTTATTTTCTGCCTAGAACTATCAAAAGTTAACGGTTCTGATGTTAAGATATTGACTGCAGTCATTATTAGACGTGCGTGAGGATTACCATCAGGTTGAAGTTTATTATAATCAATATATTTTTCTAAAGTCTTGACTAAAGGAGAATGGTCATATATGTATGTCCATTTTGATGGGTTAAAGTATTGAGGGTCTTTTAATGCATAGTCAGCTCTCCACCTAGGAACGAAGAACTTATCATTGCCATAAAGTATAGAGCTGATTGTGCTCGATAGTGAATTAACTTCGTCTGTGGTTGGTAAATGATTCTCCGCTGCTCTAACAAGGCGCACTCTAGATTTGTCATATAGCCACTCCAGTATGGGATGAGTCAAATTTACAGAATTCTCTGCAAGTTCTAACCAAAACTCTTCTAGCGTGCGTTCTGGATGCTCTTTATCTACACTGCCAGCTATTATAGCAGCGTTTATGCCACCAATAGATGTACCCGCTACAATATCTACTTTTATATTCTTATTTGCAAGAGCTTTGAAGACTCCACATGCAAATGCCCCTAATGAGCCTCCACCTTGAAGTACCAAAACATTTTCAATTTGATTAGAGGACATGACAATATTTCCTGATTCGTTTTGCTGTTTTACTACGGTTGTGAAGATACCTGGACATACTCAACCCTTCTTACCAGCATGTTGCTCATTTAATTGTCTAGTTTCGGTACCGTCCTTGAGCGGTTTGGGTATAAGGTTTCCAATTGCCTCTTTTAAGGTCTGTGTCACAATTCGACAAATTCTTGGGTCATTTACTTTAGGAATTACATTATCTTCTTTCATGTGAGTCTCTTCAACTAGTGAGGCGATTGCATATGATGCAGTTATAAGCATCTGTTCATCTAACATGATTATTAGTAACTAGTATATAGAATTGCTTGTTACGGTACATTACCGCACTACTCCTTCTATCCTACCTCCCTGTCTTACAGGGAGATCTCCTCGTTATAAACAAGGCACGAAACGGTACAGTATAAAAA
>WJXE01000007.1 GCA_009665115.1 Nitrosopumilales archaeon | reverse complement strand
ATTATGCTGCTCACATGCACCATTTGGTACAATGACCAACTTCATACTTTTTTGAGTTTTTCTACATCTTTCACGCAAGATTGGATCACTGTTTTTGTATATCATTCTTTTAATTGCGGAACAAGGTATTCTAAAAAACATTATTATTCCCGTTAACAGTGGGTGAAGATTGAATACGCCGCGTCGGGACGTCTTCGAAGGAAAGGCTGATTATGTTGTAATTCTCCCATTGTTATAAATCTGTTCGATTATTACTACAGCAATTTAGATTCTTGATGTAAAACAGCATCTTGCTGGCTTTTAACGGAATTTAACACCATTTAATACCAACATCTATATATCATTGATGCCAATGAAAAGTATGTCAACAAAAAGAGAAGCCGAGAGAGCAGCCACAACATTTTCTGAAGATGATAAGACAAGAGAAGCAAGAACAACATTAACTGAGCAACACCATTCCGTCGACAAAGCATTAGATGAAACTAAAGATAATATCAAAAGAACAATAGAGGAAGCAAGAAAAGACATCCCACGTAATACACAAGCAGTTAATGATTATCAAGAGCACTCTCTCCAGGCAACTAAAGAGATTACTGATAGTTACCTCGAATCTCAAAAGGAGATTATTAAGTCATTTCAGTCAACATGGGTTCCATATGTAGAGAATGCGTATGGCACATTTTGGAATAATTGGGCATCTCCACGAAGGGCAGCTGAAATCTATGCAAGAACAGTGAGCACTTTTGCAGATAACGTAATAGCTACAACGAGAATATCTAACAATGCGATGTTTGCAAATATGGAAACATTCAAGACATTTATTCAGCGTGAGAAAGATGATATAAAAGAATTTTCGAGAATAGGAGTCAATGCCGCAAAAACGTTTGCACAGACATCAAGAGATGTTGCGAGAGAACATGATCATAATAGGTACTACTAAAGTACCTTTTTGTTATCATAAACAATATAGCCAATTTTACCTCTACTAATTGTATAAGCAGATATTTTTTTGCAAATTTAGTTATTTATTGTAACTGTAATATGAGTTGCGAATGGCAGAGCTAGCTGGTGTACTAATAGGTAACCGTGTTACCATGTAGATATTCAGGACTCGGGAGAATATTCTTGAATAAACTTTATACGTATATGGATTAATTTATAATATTTACAAACATCTAGGCTGGTAATGTATATCGGTAGAAGATAAATTGTATCATCCAGCAATATCGTGTATGAACGAAATATATGGGAATTTATTGTCCTTTGTGTAATCATCCATTCTAATATACGATAATTGTTTTGTCTGTCGGAGGATGATCAATAAGAAAATATTAACTATAAACAACCGAGCTCGCCACTCACCCGCCTAGTATTCAAGGAGGCTGATCATCCACGGCTCTTTGACTTCACTTCGGTTTACACCCTGTTGGTAATCTTTTATCTTATCTGCTCTCTTATTTAGCAGATGTACCATTCTCCGATACGAAATTAAATAGCCAGCGCAATTAATATCCAATTAAAGAATCTAATGATAGTTAAAAGCCAAAAAGTAAAGAGAGCCCTCCTTACAGCTTTGGCTGATGACGAACTTGTCGAAATTATGGGTTCTGTTATGCATCACTCAAAATCCTTTAACGATATTACAAGGGATAATGGCAATATTCCACGTACTACTGCATTTAGAAAAATAAAGTGGCTTCTCAACGAAGGCCTTCTCATAGTCGACAAAATTGTGATTACGCCATCTGGAAAGAAATTTAGTTTGTATCATAGTACATTAAAAGCTATCAACGTTAGATATGAGAATAACGATGTAATTGTAGAAGCAGAGCAAAATTTTGACATCGCAAAAAAGTGGCTAGAAAAATTTTTCTCGTTAGATTAATTACAGGAAGGATATAACGGAATTTATCGTTGTCCAATACTCCCATTAAAGGGTCTCAATCATTCTGTTATCTAACTAGCGCGGTTCTTTCACTACGATCACCCATGAAGCCATAATAACAGCCGACTTTTTTCTGAATTAGATTTAACTTGGAACATCAATTTTATTGATCTCCAGTGCCCCGATGATTCCCAATTCCTTTTATAATAATCAAGTGATAGATCAGATGCTCAGACACTACTCCATTTCCAGTTATTTAGAGACAACGAGATAAGAAGTGTTCAAGAACGGAGGAGAGGCGAGGATTAGACACGCTCATCATCGATTCTTTGTCAGTACCAAAAGATATGATTAGTTTGCTCTGTTTCCTATCGTCCTAATAAATTAAACTACCGACTCCGGCACTAGATCAGGATCTTCATATCTAAAACAACCACCACGATTAAGCTGTAGCTATAAACGCCGGCCCCATCAAGATAAACGAAAGGATGCTGCCGCCTGCGTTGGCTGCAAACTGTTATCATCTAATTCAAAAATGCGACAAGGTTATAAAAAAGAGCGCACATGGATTGAATACACTGATTAACCTCAACCGTATATATCAAGAAGATTGTCTGAGCTTCATGAGTAAGCTTAAGGATCAAAAAATCTTAGTAGATGTCATTGTTACTTCTCCACCTTATAATATGAACAAGGAGTATGGAATATACAAAGACAATAAAGAAAGGGAGAAGTATTTACAATGGATGAAGAATGTTGCAGAAAAAAGTTACGATATTTTAAAAGACGACGGCTCGTTCTTCCTTAATGTTGGAGGTAGACCGGTAGATCCAACATCTCCATTCGAAGTTGCCACTCAATTTAGAACTATTTATGAACTCCAAAATACAATTCATTGGATAAAGTCTGTTTCTATTGATGCAGAGGACGTAGGTAAGAATAATGAGTTCCGTGAGTATGGCAACATATCGATTGGTCACTTTAAGCCGATAGTTAGTGATCGATACCTAAGCGATCTTCAAGAATATATCTTTCACTTTACCAAAACTGGAAATATAAAACTGGATAAATTAAGAATAGGCGTAACATACCAAGATAAAACTAATATCGGAAGGTGGAAATCTGCGAAGCAGGATAAACGAGATAGAGGAAACGTATGGCTCATATCATATCCAACTATCCAGGAAGGGCGTCCACACCCTGCAGTATTTCCCATAAAGTTGCCCGAACGTTGCATAAATCTACATGGAATCAAGCCGAACATGCTGGTTTATGATCCGTTCATGGGAATAGGCAATACTGCGCTAGCGTGTCTTCGTTTAGGCCTTAATTATCTCGGGACTGAGATAGACGCTGAGTATATCAAAGTTGCTCAAGACAAGATAGCTTCAACTCCTTTAGAGACCTATTTGTCGGAGGACAATCATGAATTTATTTAAGAATTTGCAGTTACACTTAGTTCTTGTACCTAGATGTAAATTTCTCGCAATTGTTTGCGAGCCCACCAAAACAATAAAACGAATGCAGACATTCATATACTTGAATCTGTGTGTCACTAACATATCTTAACACTTTACCCTCGTTACAATAATGCAAAATTCAACAGTATGCTCAATGTGCAAGGAAGATCAGACTATTATCACAGACCTATTGACTGGTGAGATAGTTTGTAGTAAATGTGGTCTAGTAATTTCTGATAAAATTCAAGACACCAGACAAGAATGGCGCGATTTCGTGAATTCTGAAGAAGCAAAAGATAGACGGAGGACAGGAATGCCTACCTCATTGGCTCGTCACGACATGGGACTATATACAATGATTGGAAGAGGCCGTAAAGATGCTAGAGGGCAGGTGTTGGATGCATCTATGCGTTCTACAATGGGAAGGTTGAGGACATGGGATCTTAGAACCCAAGCTAGCGCTAATAGAAACCTCAGGACTGCCTTTAATCAACTTAACATATTGAAGGATAAACTTGGACTTCCCGATGCAATAATCGAGAAAACTGCGTACATCTACAGAAAAGCCCATGAAAGAGGATTGGTACGTGGAAGGCAAACAGCAGCAGCATTAGCCGCGGCTCTCTACCTGGCATGCAGGCAAGAAGGAACTCCAAGAACGCTTAAGGAGATTTGTCTAATAAGTAACCTTAAACGCAAAGCAATTTCGCGGGAGTACAGGGATATGGTAATTGAACTTGACATCAGAATTCCTACGGTCGATCCAACAAAGTGCATTGCTAGGATCGCGAACCAGATTAACCTGAACCAGAAGATAAAGCAGAAAGCAATCAATATCATGAATGCTGCTACTAAAAGTGAGCTCTCTGCGGGAAAAAGCCCTATGGGACTTGCAGCGTCAATTCTTTACCTATCATGTCTGATTTATGGAGGTAGTATAAGCCAGACAGTTTTCGCACAAACAGCAGGGGTAACAGAAGTGACCATCAGAAACATATGCAGGAATCTAAGAAATCATCTCGATTTGAGTTAGCACCATGAGCACTATATTTCTTAGTTAGTACCAAGAGTGGTTGGGATTGTTAATAGGTTAAATTAACGGTTCTGTTGGTTCTGCGATTGAGTCAAGTCGTATCTTTTTGAACATTATATTGACGGTTATTTCTTTTCTAAATATTCTTACTTTCTATCAATTTAATCCACTTTATCATAAAGTCTTCCAAGCACGGCGATAGGAATTGGTATTTCTGGCAAGCCCACCAAGCCTGCGGCAATAAGATCTATCTTTAGAGGGTCAGTCAAATAGAACACAATATCTGTAGTGATTAACTAAACCGGGTAAATTCGTGCTCTATTAAATATCGTTCACCGAAGACCATAAGGTTAGACCCTGCTTCAGGGGACTTTTTTCTGCCATGTTGTATTCCCATCAAACTGGTATGCACGCGATTCCTCTTTGGAATTACTACAACTAATGCGGCATTATTTTTTGCCTATTTAGTATATTTTTATTGCCATTCTCGAACTATTAGTGCAACTGAGTATTCATTGTCAAAAGATCCTTAAAGGAATGCCCTATAACTATATACACGTCATGAACTTCAGTAATGTACAAAAGTGGTATCCGCCAAAAAAGTGATGGTGATCGGACTGATGGCTGTCCTTGGTTCATCAGTTTTGGTCGGCGCTGTTTCGCTCTATAATCGATCATCATCAAACGCTCCTACTACTATTGGAGTTAATCAAAGTGAACTTAACGCAAGGTTGAACAGCATACTTGACTTTTGTCTGAACTCTTTACCAAATGGATTACAGGCTTGTGATAGACAACTTAAAAACGTCGTTACTGAAGTGTGTGCTGCTAATAATGGAGCTTTAGACGCATGTCATAATGGGAAAGTAGATCAATACTATGTAGCTAGAGCCGCAGGAGTAACGAAATCTGCTACTAATAAAACACACTAATCAATCAAAAGACCGAAGAATTCCAAGACTAACTGCATCAAATCATGAGGCGAGGTTGGTTACGCAATGCGCCGTCAGTCAGAAATTGCAAAGGGATTGGATAGCAGGCGAAACGTTGTTATACATAGTTTTTAAGTAGCGGGTAGCGAGCCAATGTCTTTATTTTGATAGTATCTCTGCAGTCACACCTCGGTTAGAGCCTGATTCATGAATCTATCGGATATGTCGAATTAATCGTTTGAATTTCAATTTCTCCTGCTCCTTTGCGGCTATCATATAGCAATGCAGAGTACATATATAGCGCTTAACAGACCCGCTACGTACGTTTCTCTTTCTTTATCTTTAAACAACATTCTATCAATCTTAAACCGTGACACTATCGATACTGTCGTACTTGTGGCATGAGCAGCTTGGCCGTATCTGCCTATACATCCCTTTGGTGATTACTCTGGCTGATTCTAGACCTCTGCTGACGGAATATGACTTGATATATATCTGTACGGAGTGGAACTGCTCTTGAGCCGGAGTATGAGTGTGTTGTCAGTACCGAAAAGGATGGTGGCGCGACGATGAATAACTGGGCATTTAATCAGAGGTATAAACTACGAATCTTGGTAAGATCGTTCATGAAAAGAGGTTTACAGTGTCAACCTTTTATTTCTAGCAGAATTCTTCACTCTCTACCTTTATCAGATAATGCCTAGCATCTTGAATGCTGAACCTCTTCCATACCTTAACCTTAAGATCTTTGGCAGAAAAAGTAGTAAGAATCTCTTGGAGCTCTTTCCGGTTACCTCCAGTGGCGCCTATTAATTTTATTTGCTTATAATAAAGAGATTGAATATTTAATTTTACGTCAGCTCCCGTTAAGCTTCCAAATGTTACTAACCTTCCATTTACACCAACAGAGGCAAAGCTACTATCCCATGTCTTTACACCAAGCGAATTTAAAACAACATCTGCCATTCTACCCTCAGTAATTTCATCAACCCTTTCTACTACTTTATCGTAATCCCCTATGACATAATCAGCTCCGAAATTAGTTATCCAGTGCTGCTTAGAAACTCCAATAACGCTTGCTCCAATTTTCTTACCAAATTGAAGAGCCATCATGCCAGTATTCCCTGAGGCACCAAAGACGATCAGGCAGTCATTTACTTTTAGTGAGGCTTCCTTTAAGGCATGAAAAGCTGTTAAAATACTTATTGACAAGCTCGCAGCTAAATCCCAATCCATTTCATCGGGTATTTTAAACACATTTCGTTCCGGAACTGAAATGTACTCTGCAAAGCCCCCATTAGTTACCACACCTATTATTCCTCCGTTTCTGCATAGCATTTCAGATTGATTTAAGCATAAATCGCAGGTTCCATCGAACACTCTGCTATATACAATAACTCTGTCACCTTCCTTAATGTTCGTCACATGATTTCCAATCCTCTCTACCACGCCACTCAGTTCAGCTCCTGGGATGTGGGGTAAAGGTTTTACTTCTACTCCACCAGACACCGCACGATAATCGATTGGGTTTACCCCGGCCACCTTAAGACGTATTAATACATCGTGATCTGTTATTTTTGGTTCTTCTACGTCGATCAACTTTAAAAATTCTAAACCTGGTCTTTCGAAGACGGCAGCTTCCACTTACTTAGGATGCTTGTTATTTTATATAATGATTAGTGTGTTTTTGTTTATTAATTTATACTTTGTACTTCCATTGCATGGTTATTTTCGATCAAGGACCGCGCATTTTCAAAGGGAAGAACCGCTACGTCTTCTCGCCGAAATGGCCCATATCTTTTCATATCTACACCCATAAATTGTTCCATTGGTTCTAAAAACCTGATTACAATATACTTTGAACGTACTCGTTTTGATATCGATTCGAGTACTTTTGGCCTGCCTTTGGTAATTGCTAGCAGTATATCGTTTCTCCTTCTTTCAGACTCTTTTTCCGCATCCAAAATGTATTTTTCTTCCTCTGTGAGTTTCGAATAATCTATCGCGGCTGCACTCGTCGTAGTAGTAGTCGTAGTAGTAGTCGTAGTAGTAGTCGTGGTGGGAGTAGATGCAGCTGAAAATGAAGAAGACGATGCCGAAGAAGCTATCATGCTTTGTTGGTCAAGCACCTTAAGGTGTCTGATCTCAAGAAGAAATCTAATTGCTGTAGAAATCAGTTCCACCAGGGTATCCCTTATTCTTGCTTCTATTCCATCGCATCCATACACTTGCAGATTTTCGAGGGCAGTTGCTATCTTTGGGTAAGTATTAAAAGGCACCGACTGCAATGTCGGAATCTGGACTTCTTTTAGCAGTAAATTTACTATTTCAGTAATTGTTATTGATTCATTATCATTATCTATGTTTAGGTTTATTTATGCCGCCCCATCTATCCCTATCTCTCTGCACCCCTTATCTCTTTCTGATCTACCTCTGATTCGAGCATTAGACAAGATTCAAGAAAAGAAGCTAATCTCGTCTCTTTCTCATGACTTATTATATCTTGTTATCGATACTCATAACACAAATGGGCTCGGGGTTATGTGCTTCACCAGTTATTTATACCTGCCACGTATACAAATTCCCTCCAAACTTAACCGAAGATGTTAATATTTCCATCCCGGAAATACTTATTCAACCATGTTTAGTACGACTTGCTATTATTCCAGATATCTTCCATTCTCCTACTTTCCATTGAGTCGGTCACACCATGCGAAACGAACCCCCACACTTATTTTTTGGCATCTAGCCCATCGCTCTTCATGTCTTCTATGCAACATGTTGGGAGATCAGATGATATTCACTTCAGAGAAGCTCGTCCAAGCCGATTCAACTCGCCACATAGAATAATGTAACAATTAAAGCGTGGACTAGTTGTGTCTGTTTCAATGGACTCTTGTAAACATTAAGCTATATGTTTACTTACTCTGGCACAGATTCACAAACGAACCTACCGTTTTCAATCCTTACGAAAAGAAATCTGTTGTCTTTGAAAATGAGAGTAATTTCATTATCGCCTAACTCTACATCTAGAAGTTCCTGACCTTTTATACCATCGAACTTTGCCATTTCTGAATTATTATTATTCTTGCTTCTATTTATTAGTGCAACGGTATCAGCAATGGAAGCTAATCGCATCCTAATTCTATCTTGTGTTGATCTTATATCTCATGGTGTGCGTGCAATACAAACTGGCGGCGCGGGGACCCTCTGTTTTATTATTGATATACACTTATGAAGCAGAGTCAGAAAGTACTCTAGCTAGTGATACATCTTAGATGCAACGATGTCAAATACGCTGACTACATAGGAAAGGAGGTCACAGTCCGGGGCTGGGTACATAGACTTCGAAAACAAAAAGAAAATACTTTCATGCTGATACGGGATGATAGAGGCGGAGTAATTCAATGCGTACTTGCTACTGAGAAGGCACTTACTCTCACTATCGAGTCATGTTTAGAAGTTACGGGCAAACTGCAGCAAGATTCGAGAGCCCCAGAAGGTGGCTATGAAATCAGAGCGACTGATCTCAAAATATACGGTGTAGCAAAAGTTGACTATCCCATAGGGGAGTATCAGAGCGAGGATCTGCTGCTCGATAATAGACACCTCGCAGTTAGAACTAGGCGAATGAGTACAATAGCAAAGATCCGGGCTTCGATTTTAAAATATGCGCGTCAATGGTTTATTGAAAATAATTGGTTGGAGGTAAATGTTCCTGTTATAGTAAAGGATGCAGTCGAAGGTGGTTCAACACTATTCAAGGTGAGATATTTTGATGATGATGCGTATCTGTCACAGAGTGCGCAGCTCTATCTTGAAGCGATGGTCTTTTCTCTAGGACCTGTTTGGAGTGTTACGGAGTCTTTCAGAGCAGAAAAATCGAGAACGGTCCGACATCTTGCTGAATTTACACACATGGAAGCTGAGGCTCCATGGATAATCCTCGATGACTTATTAAGAATCCAAGAGCAATTAATTTCACATATAGTTCAAAATACTGTTAATGAAAATTCGGCAGATCTTGGTTATCTTAAAAGAGATCTTAGTGACTTGAAATCGATCGAGCCGCCTTTCGATAAACTATCATATGAAAAAGTAATTGAAATTCTTCGCTCTAAAGATTTTGTAATAATAGAAGATAATGGAAACGAGCGTAAAATAGAGTGGGGTGACGATCTGAACGTTGACTCGGAACGTGAATTGACAAGAAATCGCAGCAGGCCGATTTTTGTAGTTGACTTTCCTATCTCGTTAAAGCCTTTTTACGTCAAAGAAGATCATGAAAAAGAAGGGATAGGACTGAGTGCAGATATGCTTGCGCCTCGTGGTTTTGGAGAGATTAGCAGTGGAGGAGAAAGAGAAAATGACATTACTTCTATCACCAAAAGAATAGAGAAAGAATCTCTAGATCCGAAGGCCTACGATTGGTACTTGGATCTAAGAAGGTACGGCAGTGTGCCGCATGCCGGATTTGGAATGGGAATAGAGCGTTTAGTTAGGTGGATCGCGAATCTACAAGATATAAAAGATACAGTACTATTTCCAAGGACTATGTCGCGGGTAAGACCATAAAATAACAGAAGATTGTCCCGACATGAAAGGATTTTTAAGAGATCTTAATACAAGCAATCCCAATTGTCTGCTGTGTTAAGATGCTCTATCTTCTCATACTTTATCGCACAAGTTTCAGCAAACATGAATTATTTAAAATAAGTAGAATCATCTTACTAAGTAGCAAACTTAGCGAGTTGTCTTAAGTTCGAATGTCTGGCGTGTGAAAACATTCTGCTTGCTATTGTAGAGTCAATTCATACATGTGGATTGAATAGAGACTGATCCTTAATGAATTGGAATCGACTTGTATCTCAGTTAGCAAAAACATCTTAATCCCTCAATTGCTGTTATGATAGTGGAAGTAAAACAAAAATGTTACAGCATAAAGGATGGGTAACTCGCTTTAAACAGGACAAGTCAATGTTATGATGTCATACCTATAAGTTTGTCATACGCTGTCATATTGCATCAACCGAGATCGCTTGACCCACTATACCTGTTAGTTGTCCTTTGGTTTTGTGGTCTATGGCCGACCATCTGTCAACATTCATTTGCGCGACCAACACGGCTTCATCAGAATATATTTCACCCGTGAACATCCCTACCAATTCTGATTTATTAGCAGCTCTCATAATGCTATCAATTATTGTTTAGGCCTTATATGGTCTGTCCAAAAAAACTTTTTACGTTCGTCTTAACAGCCACATAAGATTTATTATTTTATCCTAATGGGCCGTTCAATCTTTATGTAGATTGGTCCACTAGAAACCGCCTTTCTCAATAACGTTATTTTTAGCGACGTTAAACTGCCGATTTTGATTCGGACTGCTTCCGCAACAGAAGCGGAAAAGACAAGAATGGTTCCAAATTAAGTAGTATTCTATACGTTATTAATTAAATGGCAGAGAACTCACCCATATCCTATCAGTTAGGGGAGTCACGCATCTAGAATCCTGATTTTATAGGATCGAAGGGCTTCATTAATTCACGCAATAGTGTTGTAGCATAAGACCCCTTAGGCAGCCTAAATGATAATGTCAGCATAGTTTTGTCTATGACAGAGAAATCCCTGCACCACAAAGGGGCTTGTCTAAATCCTCCTTGCGAACTCAGCTCCTGCATTTCTTTTATATAAAAGTCTCTAGCCACTACACCTTCATCCTGCATTGTATCTTTCGTTATTAACTCAAATCTTCCTTTGCCAGCCTGAAACGAGTAGCCAGCTAACTTGATCGCTGGAACTGCATTAGCCTCGGAATCCGATATCGAATTAAACTTTCTTATTTTGCCAAATATTAGTGGACCTCCTATTTCAAAGCAGAGATCCCCCTCTTTACCTTTAAGCAGGTTTTCCCCGTTTCTGATTGCTGTGCTCAAGGAGATATTGAATATATATGCTTGATACGCCTGAACAAATAATCGTCGCATATTAATTGGAATGACTCTCAGCGCATGGATTACATCCTTTCCTTGTAATATTGCAGACATTAGCTGACACTCTATATCCATTCCTCTAGGAAGTAGTTTTAGAAGCCGAGGATAATTATGAGGATCTCGACTTTTTTCCCTTATTTCCCTGCTCGTTTTGGAATCGTATTCACTAGTATAGCATAATAGTAATTCAACGGCGTTTTTGAAGTTACGCCTTACGATCTCCCTTCCGACGAGATGGGTTACTGATCGTTCACTCCCAAACCTTTGCAGTCCATAAAAATTGGCAATATTTTTTATTTCACGCTCGAATGTAGATATGTCTAACTGATTGCTGCTGCTGCTGCTGCTGATGATAATGGTAAACTCGTTCCCGAGAAGTGACGCTTTTGCTAAGGGTTTTCGGCTAAACCCTTTGAGAGTCAGAAATATTTGATCGGTTCGTATCTCTCTTGGTATATTTTTTAATTGTTCTGTTGTAGCGTACTGCTTTGTGATTGCCTTTGCGTCTTTTAACCCTATGACTTTAAGTGGAATGCCAAATCTTTTCTTGATTTGCCATATAGCATGATTAGAATCAATATTGCTTTTCTCTAAAATGTAAAGCGGGTATCTATGGAGTTGGTCTTGTACAGATGACAAATCATTGAAGACTGCCGGATCTATTATTTCAGAGACTCGGAACTCATCGGCTTGTTGCTTTATCAGTCCGCCTACTCCCTTAAAGCTTGTGCAGTAGCAATTCATGCCAGCTTTCTGATCGATAATAGGAACGGGAAATTCCATCAACACAAATCACACGTGCCTTCACCAACGAGGCTAGATCTCTCTTCCCGGCACCATTTTATTGTGATATCACTAACCATGACCAATCGTGTGTCAGTACGTGTCAATATCTAAATCTATATCCCCAATGAGAGACGATTTGTTAACCTGCTAACAATAATTTGTTAACTGTTGAATTTTTTCATCCACATAAAGAAAGCGGCAAGGGTACTTTCATACGGTAAAGCGCTTGAACCTCTAACATTGAATCCGAGTAGTATCATTCTGCCTTCAAGTTTCCTTCTTAAAGAAACAGGAAGGTGGTATTCTCTTAATGGCTGAAATATCTCAAAAAATTGGTCTTGTTGATGGCAAGCTATGTGTTGTGCAAAACAATCTATGAGAATGTTCGGATCCCCTGCAATTCTTTTGTTCATTTGAGACAGACTAAAGGGGCTATTCGTTGTATTATCCCTTAATTCGATAGAAATTTGTAAGACCCTATTAGTGTAATTCTCCCTCGTGAAATTAGAATCCATTTTGTTAGGGGAGTTATGAAACATGCGAACAGTTTTAGTTAAATGCGCAACTGTTCTTTTTCCGAGATCGGTGGCAGCCAAGATCTCTTCCTCTCCGTAGAGTCCATTATTTTTTCCAAAAATAAAGAAAGTTCCCATTAGTTCCTCTTTTTTTATGAAAGGGAATTCTAACTTGCCTCCAATAAACAGCGTAATTCTTTGCGATATATCCTCAGGCAAAAACATGCCCATATATGAATCCGTCACGACAGCCAATGCTATATTATGGATACGGCGATGATTTAATCATAGTCAGTAACACGAAAATTGAAGTGTTCTTTATTTCGTGGCCCTTCTGTACCCATGTGTGAAACCTGCATCATACACTTTTGAAAATTCATATTTCTTGGGGGCTATCACATCTCCGACTATAATAACTGCAGTCTTAATTATTTTAGCATCGTGTGTCTTCTTTACAATGTCACCTAGTGTTCCCCTGATTATTTTTTCGTCTTCCCAAGTTGCTCGATAAACGATAGCTGCAGGTGTCTCTTTCGTGTAAGCGCCACTGTTCATAATCTCCTGTACTACTTCGGCTATCAGGTGAACGCTCAGATATAGTGCCATTGTAGCGCCATGTTTAGCCAGTTCCGAAATCCTTTCTCTTGGGGGTACTGGCGTTCTTGATTCTGCTCGTGTTATTATTAGCGTTTGAGTATTACCGGGTAAAGTCAATTCTAGGTTCATAACAGCCGCTGCACCGAGTATAGCAGTGATTCCGGGAACTACTTTACATTGAATTCCGTCTTGCTCTAACTTGTCAATCTGTTCTCTAATGGCGCTGAAAAGGCTTGGATCTCCATCATGAAATCGTATAGCTAGTTTTCCTTTTTTTGTGGAATCTCTCAATATCTCATAAATTTCCTCTCTATCAATTAGAGCCGCATCATGAAGCACTGCATCTTTTTTTTTATCTTCTAATATCTTGGGATTCAAGAGCGAGCCAGAATAAACTATAACGTCCGCTCGTTCTAGCAATTCCTTGGCCTTAAGTGTAATGAGGGATGGGTCGCCGGGGCCAGATCCTACAAAATAAACTGTATTACTTTCTATCATGGTTCTTCTTTTTTGCGACCATTATCGAAAAATATTTTTCAGTAGGACCTTTAGTCCCCACCATATCGCTTAGTTTGTTCATTTTCAAGATCTCTCCTTCCACGGATACGTCCTGGGCAATAGCTATGGCTGAATCGTCTCCAAACCCTGCTTCAGAAAGCATTTCAATTACCCTGTCAAAATATCTACCATCCTTAAGGAAAATAAGTGTATCGCAACAATTCGCAACTTTTTTGATTCTATTTAGATCATAGCAAGCAGGTATTATTGCCACAGTTTCGTCACCTTCAGCAAGACTCATCTTTGCCTGCGCAGCAAACGCAAACATCGATGTAACACCGGGCACGATTTCAATTTCGATATCTTCATGATTGCAAACTAATTCTCTGTGAATGTAAATCCATGTACTATACAATGCTGGGTCGCCTACTGTCAAGTAAACCACTTTTTTGTCTGATCTCACTGCGTCAGCTATCTCTAGGGCATTTCTCTTCCAATAGTCCCTCAACGATTCTCTCTCTTTGGTCATTGGAAATACGAGGCTAACGGTTCTAGCTGATTTTTTCAAATGCCGTTCTACTACCGAAAGGGCGATACTCGGCTTGCCGTCTCTGGCGGTCGGTGCAAAAATTACCTCTGCAGCTTCAATTATATTTACGGCCTTGACAGTAAGCAGCTCTGGATCGCCGGGTCCGCAACCTACGCAGAATAGCTTCATGCATTCAATCTCTCTACCCGGATTATTTATATTCCCTTTCTCCTATTTTCAATTAATAGCAAGATGTCAGCAAAATCTTCCTCGTTTTGGCTTTGATATCATACTAATATAGTCTGATTCATGGCTTTGTGGCAGAAATTATCGTTATCGGATTTCGTGCAACCATCATTGTACCACTTGTTATCTTCTTAGCCTTGGCAATTGTGGCCTGTGTAATATCGACTTCGCAAAGCTGAGTTTCATTAATTGTACTGATGGCATGATACAATGTTTCGACTAGGATAGTATCGATTACTATTCTACCTCCCTTCTTTAATCGGTCTATGCCCAAACGAATAACTTTGGCCGTGTCCCCTGAGCTCCCGCCGATTATAACAGCATCAGCCTGGGGTATGGATGGCAAAATATCCTGAGCAGAGGACAAAATTAACTCGGCTTTCACCCCAAACTTAAAGAGATTTCTTTTAGTTAGTTCTATCGCAGTTTTGTCGAAATCAATGGCATATACCGTGCCTCCTCGGGCTTGCAAACAAAGCTCTACGGTAATGCTTCCGCTCCCACATCCAACATCAATCGCGCAGGAATCCTCTCTCAAACGTAATTTACTAATTACGAGCGCTCGTATCTCCTCCTTTGTAATAGGAACTTCCTCAGACCTTTCAAATAATTCATCTGGAATCCCCCCAGTACGGTAAGTCCAAAGCATTGGATTCATGTTATTTTGGAACACCGTTTATTTTAACAGTGGCATGTTCTGATGCAATCCCGTATAAACTGCAATCATAAACATAATTAGCATGAAAATAAACGGAAATATTCCGTTGGTAGCCAACTTGCGTCTCTGCGGCTTTGCGATATTCTTAGCCATACGCTTTGCGACTTGATACGATATAATGTAGAATAGTAGCCCTATCAATATCGCCGTCCCAATAGCGACGCCTTGACCAGTTCCCGGTGCAATCGCAAAACCTGTAATTATACCACCAATCAATCCAAGAATGGCTCTCATGTAAAAAACTCTGTCAAGAGGATCCAATTATAGTACTTTTGTCATTAATTTAGACTAGGTTTAATTCCTTGCGGTTTGTCGTCAGCATGTGCGAAACGTGTATCCGCAGTGTATTTTGGTTAATATTTGTGGAAGATCTCACTATCAATTGTTATGGAGCTATCAGGCATCGAACTGAGATATCTCATCAGCGAGATTAATTCAAAGATCACTTCAGAATATTATGTAAGTAATATCGTTGCGGTGACAAGAGATTCTTTTCTATTCCGGATGCATCATTCTACAGAGCCGGATATTACGTTAATGTTATCTGTTCGAGGCATATGGCTTACAAGGTTCAAGTTCAACCAGGTAGAGGAGAGTGACCTTATTGGTATCATCAGACCTGAGGTCGAAAGAGCCAAGATCGAAGCTATCCAACAATCTGGTAGTGAGCGCATTATCACGACAAGGTTTAGGCATTTTGACGGTAAATCAAGAATAATTGTGGCCGAACTTTTCGGTGTTGGGAACATTATATTGTGTGATGAAAAGATGCAGATTCTCGCTATTCTAAATCCTATTCAAGTTAGACACAGAGTTCTGAAGAGGGGACACCAATATTTTCCTCCCCCAACTCGCGGAACTGATGTATTGGATATCACGCTCGAACAGCTACAAATTATGCGTAATAGCACAGATACAAAAGACCTAGACGTTTTGCGGTGGTTAGGCAGAAATATTTCAATTCCAAAGAAATTTGTGGAAGAAATAGTTAGGAGGGCTGGTATTACTGCTCCAAATATTGGACAACTTTCAGACGATGACATGTCTAGAATTTATACAGTTATCAAGGAGCTTGTTGCAGACATCAGTACAGGAAGTCACGAAGCACTTGTAATTCTAGGTGATGATGGAAAAGCACGAGATGCGGTTGCAATTCCAACTACGAACATTCCTTCCTTGAAGCCGATACCGACGACGAGCATGAGAACAGCCCACTCCTACATGGAAGCAGTAGATGAAGTTCTTGCCAACGAGATAACGGAGAGACATAGCAATTCGAAAACGACTGATATTGATAAAAGAATAGCAATTCTACAGCATGACCTAGCAGAACAGAACAAAGCAAAGGAGGAAGTTATTTCGAAGGCCACCGTCATAAGGAAGATTGCTAATGACTTGATGGCAATCTCCCTCGGGGGAATTAATAATAATTTCGATGACGATTCACTGAAAGAATTCCTTGGTTCTAACTCTGTGCTTATCATTATAGAGAAGGGGAGAAAATACCTTGAAGTACTCGGTGAACGTGTTCCGACAGCAGATTCGAGCTTGGCAAAAATATCATCTCTTTTGTTTGGAAGAGCTAAAGAGTTGGAAAGAGGCTGTATATCTATTGAGGACGCAAAGGCAAAACTGCAGACTCAACTCGGTAATTTGAGAAATCAAACAACCGCAATCCAAGACAAGATCGTTATTAAAGAGCAAATTGCTAAAGAATGGTATGAGCGTTACAGGTGGTTTATTACGACCGAAGGATTGCTTGCAATCGGCGGAAGGGACGCATCATCAAACTCGGCCATTATTCGAAAGCATTTGACAGAAGAAGACATCGTATTTCATGCTGAGGTACATGGTTCACCATTCTTTATCCTTAAGGACGCAAAGCAAGTTAGCGAAATAAGTGCTAGTCGCATGGAGGTAGCACAGGCAACTGTCTCATTCAGCCGAGCTTGGAAAGATGGGTTGTCCAGCGCCGATGCGTATTGGGTTGAACCTAGTCAAATAAAGAGAGGTGCTCCGACAGGACAATTTCTTCCGAGAGGTTCGTTCGTAATTGAAGGTAGACGTAATTACATTAAGGGTATCGAAATAAAGCTATCAGTCGGACTTATACGGTCATATTCGCACTATGTTCTTGCTTGCGGACCTACCAATGCTATAAAGAAACGATCGGTAGTTTATTCGCAATTACTGCCTGGGGGGATGGATCCGAACAGCGTAGCAAAAAAAATTAAGACAGATCTAGTCAAAGCAGCCTATACAAACCCAAATGCTAAAGATGATACGAATGCTCAGCTGGCAGATTTCACTAAATCAATTAGTATTGGTGATTTTATTAGGGCAATTCCAACTGGACATTCAAAAATTTTTCTGACTGAGAAAGGGGAAGGGGAAAAGAGCTCTCTAGCAAAGCCGAGAATCGATGAGCAAAGTAATTAAAGCTAGAAATGAATTCACTGTCGTGGTAAAGAAAGAGCTAGCTAGACAACATAGAGACGCTAATATGACGACGAGAGTACTCGTTAGAGATATCATGAACAGTCCGGTGGTTTCAGCCGCTCTTACAGATACAGTTAACGAGGTTGCTTTAAAGATGAAAGATCAAAAAGTTGGTAGCATTATAATAATGGAAGGAGAAAATCCAGTCGGAATTGTTAGCGACTGGGATATAGTTTCAAATGCTGTGGTTAAGGACGTCCAACCAAGTACCATAAGAGTTTCAGATATCATGCAAAAACTCCACTCCATAGAAGGGGAAGCGGGCGTCACCGAAGCTGCTCGAATGCTACGACAACACAATATCAAACGGTTGGGTGTAGTTTATAAGAACCGGCTTGTTGGCATTATTTCAGCGTCAGATGTAATTGCGGTTACCCCAGAGCTCGTCGATGTAATTTCTGAGAAAGCAGCAATTGTCAGAGGGGAGACTGGTCGCTCTGCTGGTTCTGTTTCTGGATATTGCGACGAATGCGGGGAATGGTCTGATCTTTTGCAATTTGCTGATGGAACCTTTACTTGCGAAGAATGTAGGGGCGAGGAAGTCATTAGTTAAATCAAAACCGGCCTTCCTAGTCGATGCAATGCTCGGAAGTGTCGCTCGAAAATTACGTTTTTTTGGTTTGGACACGTTGTATATCGCAGACAGCCCAGATGATGAGATAATAGGGATCGGAATCGAGCAGAATAGAGTTATTTTAACTTGCGACAAGGATATGTATAGGAGAATTATGAAAGCTGGAGCACAGGGGATCTTGCTCAACGGTTCGGATGACCTGGAAAATATTGCACAAACATTTTTCAGTTTGGGGATGATGCTGGGGCCTTACATAGACGTCGGTTCTCGATGCTGTATGTGTAACGGATTGTTGTCTGAGATATCGCATGCGGAGGTGAAAGGAAAAATCCCTTTCAGCATTGTCAACTGGCATACACAATTTTTCGAATGTAAAAAATGTAATAAACTCTTTTGGGAAGGTAGTCATTATTTAAATCTTAGAGCTTTGTCAAAAAGGATAGACAGCCGTATCAAGGAGCGACTAGAAAAAAATAATTCTTATGCCACTGATAGTATTAGTCAGTCGATCGTAAAAAAGCCCTAAGCCGTCCAGTTAATTAATTACAAAGACGGTTGAAGACAATCGATTGATTTCTTGTTATCTGCTAGTTTCGATCTTACAGAACACGCTGGTGAAAGATGTTGTAGTTTCTCTTAATCTATCATACTTTTGTGTTCATTGTTGCACACCTTCATCAGGCTATTCTGAGTATGGGCCTTACGATAATACTAAGACTTTCCTCATATATAAGCCAAAGATGAGGAGCTACTCCTTGGCCTTTTCGTTCACAGCCCATCGTTCATAAATCTTTATCAATTCATCTACATCTTCGCCGCTTTCCGAATATGTAATAATCACGGCAAATTTACCTTTGCCATCATGTCCCCTTGCAAAATAGCCCCAGAACGTGTCCGGAAGTCTCGCAAAGTTAAGTTTGTTTTTGCTGAGGCCAATCAAATTACTCGAAATCGCATCAATAACCCGGATGGCATCGTCAGCTTCTAACATAAGAGACTCGATCATCAGTACTACTTATAAAATCTTAGGACCTGTTATAATATCAAATATAGGTATAAATCTGAAGTTAGTAAGGTTTAGAGGAGTCCGATAAACCAAAGCAAGAGCGGTAGGTAAAGCGGTATGAGTGACGTTGGGTGTTTTTGGATCAGGAGACTAATTCATTTATTGTAAGTGTCCTGCCACAGTACCTACATTTCATTATTATCTTGTGTTTGTCTATGATATCGATAGTAGCTCTGATATCCTCTTCACTATTTGTGACGCAATTTAAATTTGGACAGCTAAAAATTCCCACAATGGAATCGGGGAGCTGTATCTTTCGCTTTTCTACCAATTTGTATTCTCTTATTATATTGATGGTCGCATGTGGTGCAATTAACGCTAGCTTATTAGTCTCATTCTTCTCCAAAAATCTATTTTCTACCTTGATAATATCTTTCTTCTCGTGTTTGCTACTCGGAACATTTAAAGCGACGGTGATGACGTTGCCTTCTTTACCTGTTATATTGAGCGTGCGCAAAACGAGCATAGCACGACCAGACTCAATATGATCAATTACCGTTCCATCCCTAATTCGTCGAACAAGAAGCTGACTACTATCAGACATAGCCTATGTTTACTAGTATTACTATCTCTAGGTAGTAATAAGCATAATGAAATTTGTTCTCTTAATAGGTCCACTTGATAATGTAAAGAAAAGGCACAACCAACTTGATAATGTAAAGAAAAGGCACAACCAACGTCGACCATGAGGATGCTGACGAGCTGCACGAAAACAATGCCCCAATGATGCCAGAATTAACTGTATGGTGTATATCGATTGTAATGGACTTATCATGATGACAACCACGTTCGAGTCCTCACTCATTATTTATGAGTGATTGCATATTATGAAACATCGGCTTTAGTTCCGAGGCCGGTCCATGTATATCTATTCTTGTGGTACCCTGGATCGAAATCTTTGATATTTTAAACATTAGCCCTTTTTCTGAATATTCCAGTCCGTGAAGCCGATCGAGTCTCTCGCTTACAATATCGTCTGACTTAAGAATATGGCCCCTCTGTGCGAATAAAATTATCCTTCTGTCCGTTATCAAGACGTGGTATTTTTTATCCCCATACCGAACAGAAGATTTGCTATGAAATTTCACGTTCTCCAAAGGGAGTAAAAAATCCTGAAGCGGCATGGAAAGGTACACTCTGAATATTTGACAAAATATATATCGAAAAGAGTTGAAGCAATTTATCAAAATTGCCAATAAATTTTATCCTAACCAGCTCGCAAAATGCTTTTAAAAATCATATATTGGGTAGAATTTTCGTTCCTGAAAATGCTAATGAGGCACGCTGTCCCAAAGATTAGGTAAACTATTTTGCCATACTTTACTTGAATGTTTTGGCATCTACCGTAAGCTTTTATTATGATTTGCAATTTAATAACATCTTGACTCAGCAAGAACATATTCTGGGGGGCAAAAAAAGAAGGTTTGAGGATTTGAAAGAGCTACCAGAAAATCGTCCTGCTATGTTGCTATCGGCGATCTATTTAGGTGAAGAGCAAAAAGTTTACTTGAAATTTTATGATCTTCATGAGCATTCTATCTGCTTTTGGCGTGACAGAACAAATCACAAACCGTACTGCTATACAAAAATGCAATATTTCGAGACGGTCAAAAAAATTATCGAGACAGAACAAAAATTCACCCTGGAACAGACAAAGAAAACGGAGTTGATTACCGATAAGGAGATTGATATCCTTAAAATAATTGCTCCTGATCCTCTTTCAATTGGCGGTACTGATAATAGTATTAGAGAAAAAGTCACCGCATGGGAAGCTGATATAAAATATCATGAAAATTATCTTTATGATACAGGGTTAATTCCAGGTGCATATTATTTTAGAAAAGGAGAAGAAATTAGCAATTTCGAACACCAAATTTCAGACAAGGTTCAACTTGAACTCAAGAACCTATTGTGGGATAAAATTAAAGAGGAAGCAGGAGGAATCGGGAATCAACAATATCAACAGTACATTACGAGCTGGGCCAACCTCCTCAACCAACCTATTCCTGACTTAAGAAGACTTTCTGTTGATATCGAAGTCGAATCAGAAGAGGGCAGAATGCCTACGCCCCGTGATCATGATAGAACTGTTATTGCTGTGGGATTCGCAGCAAACAATGGCTTCCGAAAGGTACTCGTGTTAGACCAAAAGAAAACTCAGTATAGTATCCCGTTCATTCCGGAAGCAGAGGTCTGCAACACAGAAAAGGAGATATTACAAAAAGCATTTAAAATTATCGATTCATACCCGATTATACTCACCTACAATGGTGACGATTTTGATCTACCATATCTTTATGCCAGATCACAAGATCCGAGGATTGATCCAATTACAAAACTGGTCATCCCTAAGGATGAAGTACCGATCATAGTGAAGAGGGAGACATTTGTGAAACGAGGGACTCTGGCAGAACCAGTTCAAACAAGACATGGCTTGCATATCGATTTATTCAGAACTTTTCAGAACAGATCCGTACAACTATATGCTTTTAGTCACAAATACTCAGAATACACATTAAATGCGATT
>WJXE01000060.1 GCA_009665115.1 Nitrosopumilales archaeon | reverse complement strand
ATTTTGTATATGGTAACTATTTTGTTAATAAACGTATAGTAAGAACAAGGAACAAAGCAGCGTTGTTGGTATTGGAGACGCAAATGTGACCTGCAAAGTATAATCCCAAGGCCTATCGGTGGGTACTTGAAGCATGATACAAATGTAAATTGTACGTTTGAGAGAATCTGCTAAAGTTGGTGGTGGCGCTCCTTTCTTTTCTTTCAATGCTACATTAATCAAACCCCATTATGTAAAGACTCCAAAGTCTGCAATTCTTTATACTAGGAAAGATAGAGGTATGATACTTTTAGATTGATTAACAACGAATTCAACAATCACAACCAGTTTGCACTTAAAGGAGATTATGAAAAGTAGGAAGAATTACACCCCCATTTCTCAGGCAATCGCATAAATCAAATGTAATGACAGAGGTAGGCTAAAGTGGAATGATCAATAGTCCTATCAAACCTCCTTTCAATGAAGAAACAGCTCGTGCAAAAGTCAAAGCTGCTCAAGATGCATGGAATACACGCAATCCAGAGCACGTAGCCCAAGCTTATACTCCTGATTCTCGGTGGCGTAATCGGACAGAATTCTTCACAGGTAGACAAGCAATAATAGAATTCCTAAAACGTAAATGGGCTAAAGAATTGGATTATCGTCTGATGAAGGAACTTTGGTGCTATACTGAAAATCGTATTTCTGTAAGATTTGAGTACGAGTGGAGAGATGCGGATAATCCAAATCGATGGATGCGTACTCATGGTAATGAACATTGGGAATTTGATGATAATGGCCTCATGCGCATACGCGATATGAGTGCTAATGACTATCCTATCAAGGAATTAGAGAGGCGCTATCGTTGGTAGCAACCAAGCTCCTGATCGAAATCGAAAACGATTTTCTGATGCACTTGAAGACCCATAACTACTACCACTAGATGTAGTTAGACAGAATGTCTAATCATGATTAAACTCAATTTAGTATGATGTTTTCTCATGCGCAGCTGGTAACCGTAACCTCAGTTGTCGTTGGATTTACTGGAATAACTTTGTAGCCAAGGACCAATAATATATTTTGGCATATCTGCATCATCAAAAATCTTCATCGGTGTTTCTCCACATTGCTTTAAGAAAAAGTATGGCCTGATGATGAGATAGTTAACGCTGAAACAACACCAATTCCGGCTATAACTGCTGCAAGAATAAATCCCACAACAATTATTACACCCGTAGTCCTGTTATATCTGAACTGCAACAATTATACCACTAGAATGGTGACGGTAAAAGGGATTTGAAACGCTCTGGGTACGAAGAATGGATTTATGGAGCATTAAAAAAATTGAATAATAACAACAAAAACCAAACATGCGTGAAGTGGGGTAAAGGCGTAGAAGGTCATGACTATTTTGCTAGTCTATATTTTTGTGGCAATAGCAAATTTGAAATAACAAGAGGCTTAAATAAAGAAAATACTATAGGAGGAAATGAGAAATGACCAGTGGTAGTTTCTTGGCAGCAGTCATAATAATATTTACCTTCTTAGTTACAGCATCAACAACAATGGTGTACGCGTCATCTTCAAATATCGAAACGACCGATTCAAAATCGTCATCATCTACACTTTCAAGCAGCTCTTCACACAGTAAGCCTACTAACATAACAACACAAGAATCTAAATCCAATTCATCAGCAGACTACATGACAGGCAATAAGGCAGGAAAAATTGATGGGAGCGTAGGAATCAGGGATGCTGGAGCAGCGTGTGCTAATTTAAATGGAACTCGTCTGAATCAATGCATTCAAGGCTATAACACAGGATTTAACTCATTATGTGCAACTACAAAGTTTGGGTGCAACGAATGACGATAGAGGAGGGGGACATCATCCCACAGAAAAAGATATTGTGGAGAAAGACAGTATTAAGGTTGTTCCAGTGATCAGTACCTATTTTTGTGTTTTCGTTACCTATGGTGATGGAAACAGCACATACCACGCTGACATTCAAGCAGAAAATCACTTTAAAATTATCAGCAGAGTAATCACATCTTAGGTCATCTTATGTAAGAAGGCGTAGTTTCTGACCCAAAAACATAAAGCAAACCATCACGAGATCCTATTAGCATCATATTACTTGCAATGGCTGCTGAAGAGTCAACTATACTCATTGTTGGAAATTTCCAAGTTTGTCTGCCTGTATTGATATCTATCCCATAAATATGGGAGTCTAAGGACCCGAAAAACATTACGCCAGCATATTCCGATAGAGATGGTGATGACCATATTTTATCGCCAGTTTCGAAATCCCATATCCTTGAGCCGTCTTTGACCTGAAAACAGTATATTCTCTTATCTGATGCAGCAAAGAAGACCTTATCTTTTATTGTAGCAGGAGAAGCCATAACAGGTTCTGGAATCTGTTTACTCCATCTTATCATTCCAGTAGATTGATTCAAACAAAACATCCCCCCATTGTAAGTACCTATGTATACTGAGGGACTTTGACCTTCGTCAAACGATAAACATGGTGATGATGATCTAATCTTGCCATTCAATTTTGTTTTCCACTGCAATTTCCCATCTATATCTAAACAATAAAGGAAACCATCATCAGATCCTATGAAAATCTCATTTCCATTATATGATGGAGAGGACCAGACTTCCCCACCGGTTTCGAACTTCCACCGAACATTCCCATTGTATCCTTCTAGAGCGTAGATACCATTATTCATAGAACCGACAACTATTATCGCATCATCAACCAGACATGGAGAAGAGAAAACATCACCGGGGATTTCATATCCCCCAAATCTGCTTCCCATCGTCTATATTCATTCCAAGCACAAAATTTTTCCCTGTAAAAGACGCATCTTTAATCCAAGAGTCATATGTAGCAGCTACTAAAATGCTATTGTGAAGTAAGGGTGACGAGACTAAAGGACTGCCTACATTCAAATGCCATTTTATTTGCTTCTCGGATGGATTTAATGCAAAAATTCGCCCTGTTATAGTTGAAACGTAGATTGTCCCATCTCCAAATATAGGAGAAGACACGCTTGGTCCGACCTCTGTTAGCCATAAAAGCGAAGGTTTGCGAGGTATGTTAGACGCAGAGGCTCCTGTTCGCATCGAACTCCCTCGGAACATCTTCCAAGAGTGTTTATCGGATATTCCCAATGACTGTTTCCCGATCAATAATCTTCATTCTCAATATCCTATGAAATACATATACTTTTACACTCCTTATTGCCACTTGAATTCTATCCTCTCTTTTTTCTGCACCCTCAGTTGTAGAAGAGAGGTATCTAATTATAGCAATAGTATAATATCAAATATTCAACAACCATGTTGACTTTTCGAGTCTATCGGAGAAGAAGGAACTCCTATTCATCCTTGTTGGTTTAGCTCAAGTTTATCTCTGACTTCCTTAGCTCTATTCCTGAGTGACTACTGTTACGCCGGCCGCCCTTGCAATATCTGATTGAGTGATAATCTCTCCAGTCTTAATACTTGATACATTTCGATCGAAACTATATGAGCGAAATTAGATGTAATCTTAAAGTCATACGGATATTTTTACCTCTTACCTCTTAATTATAATTCATGAGCAGCTGTACCACAAAAGAATGAACGCCCTTGTAACAGATTTTGAAAATAATAGTGAGGCTTTCATGCACTAGGGCTATGAGATCTATTCTAACTTCCTAACCTTTGAATGTTAGCGATATTTCCTAAATTTGATAATTATGGCGATAATGGATTACGCGTCCGGTAGGAAGAGATTTTAGGTATGTTAGCATGACTTTGACAATATGGTGAAGGACAAAGATGAAAAATGCCAATATTGCGAGTATTTTGCGTGATATTGCATTTCTGCTAGAAATGGAGGAAGAAGAGGATAACTCTAACATAGTTTTTAAAATTAGATCTTATAAGAGGGCATCAGATGTAATCGCAAATTTATCTTCAAACGTCGAGGAGGTATACGCAACACAGGGATTGAAAGGACTGATGCAAATTCCGTCCGTCGGAAAGGCAATTGCTTTAAAAATTGAAGAATACCTTACAACAGGAAAAATCCAATATTTAGACGAGTTAAAATCCAAGACTGATATAGATATTGATGGATTTTATGGTTTAGAAGGCATAGGTCCTAAAACGATTAAGATTGTATATGACAAGCTAGGTATCAGAGATTTATCAGGTTTAGAAAAAGCAGCATCGGGAGGAAAGCTTCGTAGCATTCGTGGTTTTTCTGAAAAAAAAGAAGAAATAATTTTGAAAAAAATTCAACTATTTAAGAAAGGAAGAAGTCGGTATCTTTTAGGCGAGGTTTATCCTCTAATAAAACAAATTGAAACACGTCTCTTGAAGTTTAACGGAGTAAAAAATGCAGTTGTTGCCGGTTCTTTTCGGAGAATGAAAGAAACTGTAGGTGATATTGATTTCGTCGTAGCTTGTAATGATGTTGAGAAGGTAATGGATTATTTTGCATCAATGCCGGAAATAGATGAGGTTCTTGGGAAAGGATCAACCAAGACATTCGTCCGCTTAAATAACGGAATGGATGCTGACCTACTGGTCGTTCCTGAAGAAAGTTTTGGCTCAGCATTGCAATATTTTACAGGCAGCAAAGAACATGGTGTTGCTATGCGTAAGATAGCACTCGCCAAAGGCCTTCACTTGAATGAATGGGGGATTTTTGACAATTCTCAGCACAGAATTGCTGGTTCAACAGAAGAAGAAGTGTACCAGACACTGGATTTGGAATGGATTCCCCCTGAAATGAGAGAATACTTGGGAGAAATTGAGCTAGCAAAAAAGGGAGCCAAGGGACTACCGAAACTAATAGAATACAATGATTTGAAAGGTGATTTGCAAGTCCACAGCAATAGCACAGATGGAACAATGTCAATTGAAGAGATGGCTTTAGCCGCCAATGAAAAATTCGGACTTCAATATATAGTCATAACAGATCACACAAAAAGTTTGAAATTAACAAACGGACTTGATGAAAAACAACTATTAGATCAAACAAACAGAATTGCAGAATTAAATGATCGTATAAGGCGGGTGCCGGATAAAACAGAAAGGCAACGTATTAATGGAGCTGATTTATCAGCGTCAACTCCTCGAACAAAACCTAATAATTTCCGAATTTTATCTGGTGCTGAAGTGAATATAATGAGAGATGGATCACTTGATATCGCAAATAATGTACTAGATAAACTTGACATCGTAGGGGCAGCTATTCATTCTAATTTCTCACAGCCAATTGAAGTCCAAACTGATAGGCTAATAAAAGCAGCACGGAATCCCAGCGTCGATATAATATTCCATCCTACAGGCAGGCGTATAAATAAAAGAGAAGGATATCCTGTCAATATTGAGAAACTGGTAGATATTGCAAATGATACTAATACTATACTGGAAATTGATGCACATTATGACCGTCTTGATCTAAAAGATGAATATGTAAGAATGGCTATACAAAAGGGTGTTAAACTTGTAATTGATTCAGATGCACATCATCCTGTTCATTTTGGATTTTTAAAATTTGGGATAGGTCAAGCTAGGCGTGGCTGGGCAGAAAAATCTAATATACTAAATACGATGCCCGTTGATGAGTTGCTGAGGTGCCTAAAGTGATGAGTCCTTCAGTCTCCGCAAAAAAGATGAGAATAGAAACGATCGATGATATCGTCTAGTCATTGTTACCAAAGGCCTGATTGTATTTCATGTGACCAATATTGTACTCATACGGTCGCTAACACGTGCCGTAAGTTCCATGGGCTATAAAGTTTCGTGAATTTGTAAAGTGAGCACATGGCATAGACTTTACAGGCTCCCCAACACCATTAAACAAAAACGTTGTCGATTAGCATGCCAACCAACACAGGCGCACCCTTAAAAGATGCAATTGTAGGGTGGAGCATATCCGAATGAAGCACGAATATCTGAGCTGTACAATTCAATTCAGATATCTTCTACTTTATCTTATATGTGCGCTCTGTTTTAAGTTTAAGACGTAACTTAACGAGTGGGTTTAACTCTACCTTATGGTCTGGGTCATGGCTTTTGATCTTTCTCTCTGATACTAACTCAAGAGTAATTACGGTTGTAGAGCTGAGCTATCGGTGAAGGCGACTAGTATTTTGCCACAAATATGACAGTAACAATCGTCGCAGGTAATACAACAGATAGCAAAATGATCTGCTCCTTTCACTCTTCTAGGAACAAAATGATGTTCGTGTATCAGCTTATGTTCAGATTGTATTCTATCGCACTCAACAACGGCGCCTTCATGACTCATACTACACCTGACCGATTTGATTTGTTTCATGAATTGACTATTTCCAAGTTTGATAGATTAATTCTACTTTGCAAATCGTTTGATTACTCATCACCGGTCTAAACTAATCAGCAACCGTGGTTATGAACCCATATGTCGCAGCTCCTCTGCAAGGGAAGGTCACCACAGCGCCGACCGAACGTTAGCTGTTGTCAACCGTTTTTCTCATAAAATAACCAACAACAACAATAGCATTGGCCTTCGAATTCTAAACATTCCATACTTTGAAATATCAGCTAACTAATTCGACATGAAATCGTGCTATTCCAACACGTATTACCACGTTTTATTTTTGAATGACTCAATAGTTAGCTCATTTATCACGCTCAACTATCGTATTTTGAAGTCCTTCTCCTTCCGATTATTCAGCTCATCATTCTTTACAAACAACGTTGCAAAGAAGTGAAATTCAGTCTATACTGCACAGCAAGAACAGTTGCTAAAACGATAATTTCTTTGGTTTTTTGCAGCGCGAGCTCCTTAGACTAATAAAAATTGAATGAGTATGTTATTACTACCTTAACCTTAACCTCAAATAATCATGTGTCTGTTTTGAACAGCCAAATAAAACTGGAGTTTTAGAACCAGTATTAGAGCGAGCAATTATGGCAGACATTTGGTCCGATAGTGAAGTCGAACAACACAAGCTTGAAATAATTATTTTATTTTATATTCAGATGGTTTCACTTCCTATGCCCTGCAGCCAGTCAGGATTAGATCGATACTTAATGTTGTTGTATTGACAGAAAAAAATGTAGAGAATATGCATCTTGCTTTCCTGCAAGATCATTTGTGTATGTCGGTTGAATTGTCACCTTGGTTAATGCATACATTACTGCTAGTTGTACTAGTAGTCAGTGGCACACCTGTACAGCTGTTCAGGTGTACAGGGAAGAGAAGTTATTCACTTGAAGAGTCCTACAACTGAATAAATAATAGAAATATTGATAAATCAAGCACTCATTGTTGTCAATATATGACAACAACAGCGAAATTGCAAAAAAAGAGTATGAAATCACCAGACGAAACACGCTCTTTCGATAAGGGCAAAGTTGAGATCGCAAAGGTTGGTGAGACTAGTATAGGTAGAGCATATTTTGAACCAGGATGGAGTTGGGAGAAATGCGTGAAGCCTATTGTTAAAACTGAAAGCTGTCAAGCTCCGCATACACAATATGTTATTTCTGGAAGAATGAGAGTTAAAATGGATGATGGCTCTGAAGAAGAATTCGGTCCTGGAGATGTAGGTTATCTTCCACCCGGACATAATGCATGGATAATTGGAAACGAACCCTTCGTTGCAGTAGACTTCACAGGTATGAAAGAATACGCTAAGAAGTAATTAAGGAAGTGGAACGGATAGAACAGGCAACATAAAGAATCTAATAATGATGGTTGATTTACTATCCTCACCAGTTTATTTTTTCTTTCGATTTGGGATAGTTACACCTTGTTTGTAGTAGCTTGGTGCAGTATTTGTTGCTACAGCCGGATTTTTGAACCTCAATATGTTCGTTATTTGCTAGTCGGTTACGCAGTACCTTCTTTGGGAGATAGTTCAATTAATCAATTAGGGTATATAAGATAAATAACATAAAGTATGTTAACGAAATGCTGTGCGTACTAATATTAGAGATTAGTGAGCCTGGTTGTTGTTTACGACCTTAATATTGCCAAACCCTTATTGCACTCTGAAGTCTCAGAGAGGATGACTGCTTGTGAATCAAGCTCGGACCGATACAGGAATGGTAGTTTCTATCTGGCGATATCCCGTAAAGTCAATGTTGGGAGAGGAGCTCAATTCTTCGTACGTAACGGAACGCGGACTGATAGGGGATCGTGCATACGCACTAATCGACCAGAAAACTGGCAAGGTGGCTAGTGCCAAGAACCCCAAGAAATGGGGAAAGCTCTTCGACTTTCGTTCTGTCTTTATAGATCCACCACAAGTAGTCGAGAACATTCCACCAGTCAGGATCACCTTCCCCGATGGCACCCACATTTTCTCCGATCAGGATAATATTGATTACACTTTGTCAAAGGTTCTTGATCAAGATGTTAGGCTCATGAGGGCTAGTTTGGAGAGGCCAAGCTACGAGGAGTACTGGCCGGATATAGATGGCCTGGCACAAAGAGAGAAGGTCACCGACGAAACCATGCCCTCCCAAACTTTCTTCGATCTTGCTGTAATCCATCTCTTGACGACTTCTACAATCAACCGTCTACGAGAACTCTATCCAGAAGGACGCTTCGAGGTTCGACGGTTTAGGCCAAACATAGTGATGGAGTCAGCGTCTGGAGAGAGGAACTTTATCGAGAATTTATGGATGGGCAAGAAGATAATGATCGGCGAGGATATTGTGCTGCGGGTCACTGGACCTTGCACAAGGTGTGTGATGACGACGCTGTCGCAGGGGGACCTTCCCAAAGATTTAGGTATCTTGCGCACGATCGCAAGGTACAACAAGGTGAATGCCGGAGTCTATGCATCAGTTCAGCGGGGTGGAACAATTCGTCGCGGAGACCTCGTGCGATTCGAAGGATAGACTCTGTGTGTTTCAATCCACTAAAGAAGGAAAATCTTAGTGCTTGTCAATAGGGAAAGTCCCATGGCATTACGCTGCCAATAATACCCAGAGGGTCAAGAGACAACCGACAATTTTGCTATTTTGTCTGTGTATTTAACATATTACATCTATCTCCATCTATCATTTGAGAAGAAGGTAATCTCCTATAGCAATGCCATCCATCCCAGTACTATAAAACGTAGAGAGTGCATCTACTGGCGATAGACAGATAGGCTGGTTCATAACATTTAGACTCGTGTTAGTGATTACAGGAACTCCTGTCTCCATCTC
>WJXE01000059.1 GCA_009665115.1 Nitrosopumilales archaeon | reverse complement strand
TTATCAGGGTGTTGCTGGTTAGGGTGTTTGGCTATCTTATAGCGTCGACTAATTTCTACCCTTGTTCTTGACGTTGCTCGAGGCTTTGGCCTCGATACTTCTGCAGATGCAGTTACCATTTATTTTCCCTTCTCCAGCACAATAATTGCGCCACCTCATGCATTAAATACATTCTACTGGACATTATTCCTATTTTAGAATATTTTCTAAAATACCATAGTTCAGTTGCTGACCACATATCACCACTAATTTAAATACTATTTTTAGTAGTGGGTCACCACTTACAAAATGGCGAGGAGACCAACAGATCCAAAGATAACAATAATTGGAATCCCAACCAATTCATCTGGAAATATTGATGGTGTTTCAAGAGGGCCATCAGCGCACAGAAAGAAGATTTGCAAGACGGATCGTTCAATATCTGGCAGCTGTTATGAGGTATCAATGAATGAATAAAAAAACCTACATAACAAGATTTTGTCTTATACATTTATTACACATAATACATCTATTACACAAGACGTTTATAAGTGCAATGTAATGAATGTATAACGTGTAATTGTATTGATCAAGCAACGGAAGGATACTGTAGAGTACCGTAACGTTCGTCTATCTATTGAAACCTACACTAAACTTGACAAATATCTTCTTGAACTTATTCAGAAAAGAGGTGATAGACGACTTTCGCTAGACGACGCAATAAACTCTTTAATTGAGGATTACTATTCTAAGATAACGAGAGATTAAGGAGGAACCTTGCAACACTACATAGGCTGTTCTGGATGGAGCTATACATCTTGGAAAGGCCCCTTCTACCCATCTAATCTTGAAAACGCTAAATGGCTGAACTATTATTCACAGATATTTGATTATGTAGAGATTGATTCTTCGTTCTATAGGACTCCTAGCGTCTTTATGGTTAAAAATTGGTCCAAGCGTACTCCCGAAAATTTCAGATTTACTGCTAAATTTCCAAAAGTCATAACTCATTATAAAAGACTGAAGAGTGTCGATAGAGAATTGGAACTTTTCTTTCAAGTAATTGATCCTTTAAAAAGTAAGACTTTGGCTTTACTTATTCAGTTACCACCTTCATTAACGATATCCCAAGGTCTTGAAGGACTGAGGCAATTATTACCAACCTTAGATAACACTGGATTCAGGTATGCAGTAGAAGTTAGACACAATTCATGGTTTCAAGATCTAGCATACAACTTCTTTACTGATAATAACATTTGTATGGTTTGGAGTCAGCTTGCAAACATACGAACGCCTCCTATAGTAACTACAGATTTTCTATACATAAGGTTCATTGGCGATAGAAGTATACAAGAAAGGGATTTCGGTAGTATACAGAAAGATAGGATTTCTGAAATGCGAAAATGGGCACGTAATCTTAAAGCAGTACCAAAGCAGGAAACAGGAGCAGAGGAAGAAGGAGAAGCAATAATGGGGAGAGGAAGAAAAAATAATATTAATCTTGCAATCGTAGCGGCAAATAATCACTATGCTGGATTTGGACCTGGAACTGCAAATTTATTTCGTAGTGTGGTTGGTTTGCCTCAAGCGAGTTGGGGAGAAAATAAACAAAACCTAATTCGAGAATCGGATTCAAAGCAAAGTACGCTTTCTGATTTTATAGATTAAAAAAGAATACAATGAACAAGTAGAAAGGAGGTCTTTACATCTTTTAATTAAAGAAAATAAATCTGCGGAGGGTACTTCTTATCATTCTCTGAGAACAAGATACCTATCAGCTCCTTGAACTGGAGCGCATTAATAATAGCTTTTCTACAGTACTGATTGTTAAAATATACTCTAAAGAACTTTTGTCTCATTTTTAATTCGCGATATTTTTTCAACTAGGATAAAGTGATGTCGAATAGAAGCGTATTAGCTCATTTCGATATCTTTTAGTATCTGGTTAGTCTTTATTTCTCCATCCTTTATCGAGTTCTTTATTGTAGGTAATGAAAAATCTGCATTCTCGTAAAGGGATGGAATATGCTCTGTCCTAGTTATATAATGTAGACCCTTAATTTCAGCTCCATGTTCTTCTGATACTTTTTTATATCTTGCCCGGATCTTTTCAAATTTCGCTTTATCTTCTTTTTTTTCTGAACCAAAATGATCTTCCAGCATCTTATAAAGATCATCAATAAGCCTAAGATAGTAGGTTATTGTTTTGGACATTTGTATGTTATGTAGAGTTTTATCACTGAACATAATGTCTCTTGCTCTATGCTGTCCTTCCTGCAAGTTATCAGGTAGCTTATCAATATTTTTGGGGTAATTTTCAACTAAATAGATTCGTTTATCCTTTACAGGAGAGGCATCTATTACTTCTCTTAATGGAGTATTACTTAGCAAACTGCCATCCCAAGCGTATATTCCTTTTTCTACTTCCACCCATGGAAAATAATATGTAGGATAGCCAGTTGTCGCAAGTATATGCTTTGAAGTTATTTGTTGTTTGGCACTATCAAAAATTAGTGGTTCTGCAGTCAAGACATTAACTGCAGTTATAATCAAACGCGCATTAGGGTTACCATTTGGTTGCAATTTGTTATAATCAATATACTTTTCAGCAGTCTTCACTAGAGGTGAGTGGTCATACAGATATGTCCATTTCTCTGGTATAAAATAGTGTGAATCTGTAAAGAAGTGTTCAGGTCTCCATCTTGGTGCAAATACCTTTTTATTTCCATGAAGTGCTGAACCATAGAATGACATTGTTGATTTTGCTTGGGAAATACGCGTTAGCGTCGAGGAGTCTACTGTTGAAGTAGGGTAATCAGGGAAATTTAGGTTTGTACTGTTTCCTTCGGCTAGTTCCAGCCAAAATTGCTCTAGTGCCTTTTCTGGATGATCTTCTCTACCTCCAGCTATTATGGATGCTTTTAGACCACCCATTGATGTGCCTGCAATTATGTCGATTTTTATATTATTATTTGCAAGTGCCTTGAAGACTCCGCAGCCAAAGGCACCTAAAGAACCGCCTCCCTGAAGTATTAACACATTCTCGATGGTATTAGACATAGTCGAATCTGATACTACTAGATATCATTCCTTACTATATTGCTCTACACAATGGTTTAAGCGCTTGTATTGGATCCTAAATTTGTTATCGCATATGCAACTGTAAAACAGATTCTGTTATGTGTATCCTTATACCTGCTAGGACTATAACCTGTACTGGCCAGGTTAATGTAGATATAAGCATCATCCTCATCGCGACTTTTTCAAAATCTAACCGACGATCATTTGACAAATCTATTTTTGGATATTATTATTAATATTATGACGTCAGCACGGCATCTAGCTGCTATTACTAATGTCTAGCAGAATTCTCCCATCTCTTTCCTTATCAAAAAGTGCCTCTAAGGCTTCTTTAGCTTCATCAAGCGTGAACTTTTTCCACACTCTAGTCTTTAATTCTTTAGACATATCTATGAGTTCTGTGATCTCTTTTCTAGTGCCACCAGTAGAACCTATTAATTTTACTTGCTTAGAATAAAGTGATTGAATATTTAATTTAACATCTGCACCTGTTAGACCTCCAAATGTTACCAATCTCCCATTAAGGCCAACTGATGCAAAGCTATTTTCCCATGTTTGTACCCCTAAAGAATTTAAAACAACATCTGCCATTTTGCCTTGAGTTAATTCATTAATTTTCTCTACCACTCTATCATATTCACCTATAATGTAATCGGCTCCAAAATCTTTTACCCAATCATCTTTAGAGACCGCAATAACCTTTGCTCCCATTTTCTTTCCAAATTGTATAGCCATCATCCCTGTATTTCCTGATGCACCAAATATTACCAAGGATTCATTTACTTTTAATGCTGCTTCTTTTAATGCATGATAAGGTGTTAAAGTGGTTACAGGTAGACTGGCCGCTAACTCCCATTGCATTTCGTTTGGTATTTTAAAGACATTTTTCTCCGGAACAGTGATGTATTCTGCAAAGCCTCCATTAGTAGCAACACCTATCAATCCACCGTTTCTACATAACATATCATTTCCACTCAGACACATATCACATATTCCATCAAACACCTTGTTATGCACAATCACTCTATCACCTTTCTCTAAGCTCGTGACATGCAGTCCAGCTTCTTCTATCACACCGCTTGTCTCCGCTCCCGGTATATGCGGGATTGGTTTAATTGGGCGTGTGCCTGAGACCACAAAATGATCAATCGGATTCACACCTGCGACTTTAACTCTTATCAAGACATCGTGATCTGTTATTTTTGGTTGTTCTACATCATGTTTTATCTTTAAATTTTCTAAACCCGGTTTTTCAAAAATAGCTGCCTTCATCTATCGAATATTAAGTTTATTTTATTTAACCTCTTCCATACTAGATTTAATTATTCCCGAATAGGATCTAGGATCTTATTCTATATCTAGATTCATTTGGTTGAAACCATCGAATATGTGATATTGCATGATGTTTGATTCTTACTAGCGTTCTAAATAACAGATCTGAGTCTTTCGAATGGAGTTTCTACATCCCAGTCTCCGTTGACCCGTCATATAGGGGACTATGACACACAGATCAGTCTTTCGTTTGCATCTGGCCACGATACAATATACATTCATCAGAGTTGATCATTGTCCGAGAGTATACTCTTAACCAATCTCGATGGACTGACCATTATGATATCGACACTCGTCGAATATCATTTCGAGAATTTTTTCCGCAACCGTTTTTGGCTTAAGCATCCTGTGTTTGTTGTTTCTATAGTATCCTGGATCGACATCTTGGTGCATCTTAGTATTTACTTCACCTGGACAAATTGCCATTACTCGTATGTTGTAATTAGCTACTTCCCATGCCAAACTTTCAGTTAATCCTATCATACCAAATTTGCTTGCACAATAAGCAGATATCTCTGGAAAGCCGTTTTTTCCAGCACCAGAGCTCACATTGATAATTACACCAGATCTATTTTTTATCATGAAAGGAAGAACTGCTTTTGTACATAGAAAAACTGGCTTTTCGGGTAGTCATAATTATCCCAACCAGAGTAACTACTCAACTGTTTAGAGCAGTGTTATTGATTCGTTACATTTTGTGAGGTAGTCTTATGTATTACTAAATATTAGAGAAAATAAGATGAAATCTAATCAAAAAGTTGCTGTAGTTACAGGCACCTCAAGCGGAATAGGCCATGAGACATCGTTAGCATTAGCAAGAAGCGGATTTCGGACGTATGCTACAATGCGTAATCTGAATAAAAGTGAGAATATAAAATCAGTTGCGACGAAAGAAAACTTGCCTATTCATATAAATCAGCTTGATGTTACCGATGATATATCTATCAAGAACGCAGTACAAGCAATATTATCTGAAGTGGGCGAATAGACGTATTGGTGAATAATGCAGGCTATGCACTTAATGGAGCGTTTGAGGATCTTACAATGGATGAAATAAAGGCACAGTTTGAAACCAACCTATTCGGAGTAATAAGAACCACTCAAGCAATTCTTCCCATTATGAGGAAGCAAGAATTCGGGATAATCGTAAACATGAGTTCAGGTGCAGGCAGGTTAGGTTACCCGGGAGGTTCTGCTTATGTTAGTACAAAATTCGCAGTTGAAGGATTGAGTGAATCTATGGCCTACGAATTGGAGCCATTTGGAATAAAAGTAGTCTTGGTAGAACCTGGAGTTATTAGAACAAACTTTGCTAATGCTATGGTTGTTGCCAAGAAATCTCAAGATCCTAATTCTCCATATTCGCAGATAATGCAAAAAATGGCTACAAGCTTTGAGCATATGATGGAAAATGGGTCTTCTCCTGACCTTGTAGCAAAAGTAGTGCTAAAAGCTGTTACAAGTGAAAATCCTAGTCTCAGGTATTTAGCTGGAAAGGATATAGAAACCTGGATGGAAGGTAAAAGAAACATGTCTGATGAAGAGTTTTATAAAATGATGAAGCAAGATCTGATGAAGTAGGGCTAATATTAGTAGTAGACGGTGCCAAGATATTATTTTGATTTGCATTCACTGACAATAACAATACGCTGCCATGTCAATAGATTATGTCAACCCCATAGTCACATGAGGAATTCACCTTCAGAAATTCGATCTCGTGTAAGTATTGATTATCCGTAAGCCGGGTGAGCAAGACATATACGCTTTAGACATTAATTTTGTTCTAGTAGCACCTCCACCATTTGCTCCTCTATCTACGAAGGGTCTGAAAGTAGCCCGACGAATCAACCCCAACTTACTGACCTAGAAGCTTCCAGAGTGAACTCAGCTGAGAAATTGACACTAGTCAAAAGCTGACTATATTACCACACATGTAGGGATTGCTAACCACGCCAGTGCGCCACATTCCAGCCTGTGTAATATCTTACTTTGTAACAAGTGGGCCGAACTCCTGCTCAGATTCAACAGGCCGAGCAGCGGTTCGGATTTCAGGGACGCTTAACGATTTCCTAACCAGCCATCTAACGTATTCCATGCTTCAGAGTATCCCAATTTGTATTGAGTACAATCGGTGTGGCAGGAGTCGCTATATGATCTATGGTGCAAGAAGTCGAATTTCGCTGTATTGTATCCGTCGTCGTATGGTCCGGTTGCGAATGCGCGTGGCATTACTACCGTTAACGGCGCTAAGACTAACACCAGTACTGGTACTAGCAAAAATAATGCTGTTTTCATTTGGGACAAAGCCACTCCCCATCCGCGCCACCGACTTCACCGCCTTGAACATGACAAATGTTGCTACTACTTCTGTATTTCATATTTTGCTACAGTCAAACCAATTATTTATGAGAAACCAAACTTAGTACTAAAGTTTAAATCAATTTCTATTATATGATACTATTTCGTTGTTTTATCGATTCTAAATATCTGTATGTACAAGTATCCATTGTACTAGATAGCATCTACACTTTCCATTGTGCAAGTGCAGTAAAGTATTTTTTTAGCGTATGGTAGATTCATGATTATTGCCTTATTTTTTCGATAGATAGATAGATAGATTAATTTTCAGTACTAATTGGAAGGCACATATTTATTCAAATCTATAATGCATTGTCATTTTTTATGCCACAAGCAGCATCAGTTCTACCGATAGATATTTCTGTCCCATGGCTTCACCGTGGACTGCAATGGGAGAGTTGTCGAGATGGGGTCTGTGTCCAAGCTCTCACTATAGTACGCTTTTGGCTGTCATCAGACTTTAGATCGGTTAACTATTTGTGAAGGTGTTCTGAAAGTCCTGCCGTGACAGTTCTGGTGTTTAATTCATTATCGGATTGTTGTTGTAGGTCCTGATGATGTTGGACGCGTTCCTTGCGCTATGACACACAAGGACCGCAGACGAGGGATGTTCTATAGAATACGATGATTACAGTGACATTATACTAAGTTTTAGGAGAAAAAATCCAATCAAATAATAAATGATAAGTGTGAGCGTAAATGAAGGGTTAATGTTATGCAATATATAATCGAAAGGGTGGCCACCTACACCAGTCTTCATTATTCGCGCGCAATACCAATGTTTGCTGTAAGAACGTTACAATTTAGATGGTGGACATAAATAATAATCTCTTGACTATCATATTGAAAGAAATAATAGTTCCAATAAATTGGGAGCTTTAAAGACATGATACTAAAGATAAACAGCCTGCATAAAAGCGGAAAAGCATTAATGGGAAGATATAAAAAAAATCCAATCCTGCTACCAAATAAAGATGTCTGGTGGGAATCAAAAGCAGTCTTTAACCCTGCGATCTTATACGATGGAAAGAAGGTTCACATGCTTTATAGGGCAATTGGTGAGTATGAACAGTATATCTCAAGGTTTGGCTATGCATGTAGCACAGATGGATTTACTTTTGAAAGGAAAAATGAAATCGCTTTTGGACCGACAGAAGGATATGAAAAGTATGGAATAGAAGATCCGCGATTGGTGACAATTGATAATCAACAATATTTCTCATACGTAGTACTTTCTGATTATGTAGTGAAAGGACCAGTAGGTTCAACTGCTTTAGCCATAACTAACGATTTTCATAATTATACAAGACTAGGAATAATAACTAGCAAAGGTTCAGATAATAAGGATGTTGTTCTCTTTCCAGAAAAGATAAATCAAAAATATGTGCTTTTACACAGACCACGTAGCTGGGTTGGCCCAAAATTTGGTATTGATAAACCAAGTATTTGGATTGCTGAAGGCAACACACTATCAAATTTTGAAAAGAACACCATACTTATGAAACCCGAGCAAGACTGGGAAGAGCTAAAGATTGGCTCAGGTCCGCCTCCAATAAAAACCAAGCATGGTTGGCTTTTGATTTATCATGGTGTGGATAAAGATTTGATCTATAGAACTGGAGCTGCTCTTCTGGATCTGAACAATCCTGGTAAAGTAATAGCCAGAACAAAAGAGCCTGTCCTACAGCCTCAGGAATCATACGAAAGAATTGGCGATGTTAATAATGTGGTTTTTCCAACAGGTGCTTGTGTTATAGACGAGAAATTACACGTTTATTATGGAGGCGCAGATAAAGTGTGTTGTCTTGCAGTCGTGGAATTAAATGCTTTATTACAGTATATATTGAATGGAGGATACTAGATCAAATTCGCGATCCGATATCCACTAGGAATCTTTGCGTCGATCCCTAGCATATTTGACGAGTTCAACTACGTGGTATGTTCAGCACTTTTTGAATTAGAAGTGTGTACAACTAATGGTGACAATTGGACTTTACAATCATCATAAAAAAAAGAATCTATATTGGTAGGCGTCTTATCACAATTCATAAGGTCTAATACTAATCTGTACAAGCCTTGTTCATATTGTATGTGTACCATGCCCGCCTTTGAGTCATGAACTGCTTCTGATAGGACATCAAAGTTAGGTGCGGGTCCAGGCTCTTCAAAGGCACTTTGTAGGTGTGAAAAAATTAAAAAATGTTGGATTATTTCGCTGCAGTAGAATTTTCCATTCCAGTAGTCGGATCTAAGATAAGCTTCCCAGCATGTCCGGCAGTGTTAAGATCAAACATGTTATTAATTAGTCCAGCTTTGACATCAAAAGATTGGTTTCCTATTTGTCCTAATCCCCAGTTGTCTTCAATAAAGCGCAGGATTGACGATAGATCTGTTATGCTATGATCTACAAAATTTACTTTTGCATATGGGGAAATTACAAGCAGAGGTATACGAGGACCATATCCGCAGCGATCTTGTGCAGCACCGGTAGGAGCATGACCGCAGAGGCCTTGACGTCC
>WJXE01000058.1 GCA_009665115.1 Nitrosopumilales archaeon | reverse complement strand
GAGCTATCTTGGCTACACCAGCACCGCGTGTTACCTTTGAGCTTATCTTTAGCCACTTAGTATCTGTAGAATCAATATGTAATGTAGCTCCTTTAGCAATTACCAGATTTGCATTTAGAAACCACACGCCATTTGCAGATTGTTTAGCAAGGAGACTGGCATCATGGAGTTTGCTATCTATATCTGTAAGTCTAGCTGGACTATTACAGCTGACAGTGATTGTTCTTTTGGACGGATTAAAATTGATGCAACCAGCAGGAGAAGCAGTGTTGGATTGAGAAGAAGCTGGAATCGTGTTGCCTTCATTTGAGGATGGAGGAGAAGCAGAAGAAGAGGCTTTGTGTTTGAAAGCTTTAGCCTCCTTTATCGGAAATGGAAGGACGTCGAACGTTGTATATTGAAATATGATGATTGCAAGAGATAAAGCAAGCATAACTAAAACAAAGGCAGAGACAACTATCAAAGAATGACTCTTCATATGATAAGAATAAAATTCAGCAGCACGAGTGTATAAGAATTCCTCCCTTGAAGAGAGTCCAATAAGGGAGTAACGTTTAACATGTAACGGCTTACATAAGAAAATGCAAACGGAGCTAAGATTTGATGCATTGCCATCTCGTGGATGACTTGGTTAACACAATAGCGGCCACCGAAGACATATCCAACAGACACAGAAAGTTCTTACTATCAATGCTCAAAAATTAATTGTTGTGCAAAATCCTTGGGAACTTGATGATTATTATTCCAAAGAAAGGATAGAAGTATTCACGGCAAAGAGGAAACAATTTCGCTATCTTTGCAAGCTTTTGTTAGGTCACAAAAGAGAATTAGATATCTGTGCAGATCGTAAAGGTCCAGCAGCAGTATTCGTGAATGTTAACCCTATAAACAAAGAGTATGCAATATTAAGAAGAAGGAGAAAAGGTTAAGATTTTTAACTGATATAGCACAAGATAACATTTTGTATTGCAAAGATTTCATGAAAATTACCGAATTGCGCCTTGATGGGATAGACGGAAACTTTGGCCTTGTGGATGAAAAATGGCACCACAAGTTCAGATGAAACGATCGGTATATCCAATCATATTTTGCTAATACCAAATAATTCGTAGAACAGCAGCAATTATTCTTTGATACTCTGGCAGAAAGCAATTCCCGCAAGACAGAGGATCAAAGATGTTGAAGAAGTTTTAAAGAGAGAATTTATTGATACAATTAATCCTGCTGAGATACAGTCTATAGATCCTAGAGTCATATCCTCTGCTGCTGAAGAGCTCTTGGTTACCATTCCTACGGTGAATACTTTTTATCAAATGAGAGAGAGTATTAGAAATTTTTGAATCGAATGTTTTTCCAAGAATCAAAACTGATCGGTCTGTTGATTCTGCCTCGTTAGGGTTTTACTTCACTATTGACGTCCTCAAATGCAATCTTGAAGACTAAGAAGAATATAATATCGATAGTTGTTCATGTTTGTGAAATAGATTTCCTGACCTGTACGACTTCTTCGAACCTGTTAATGAGAAACAATGATATAACATCAAGTAATATACATCGTTGGAAACTGAAGCTCTAATCAGTAGAAAATGTAAGGAGAGGCCAGATTATTGAAAAATAAAAATATTGTAGCTTACGGGGTAATTGGAATTATTGTTGTCATTGTAACAGCTTATGTTGTTTTTATTAGACCTCCAAATAATAATATTAGTAATAATAATGTTATCAGCAACAACAATCCAAACTTGCAGTCTACTGCCCAACTTATCGCAAATTCAAGAGCTGCAGCACTTGAACAATATCAAAAGCTATTCTGTGGGTTAAATTCTATTCCGCATTCTACTAATTACATAACAGAGTACAAACTCCCAACTGCATGCGAAATGCCACTAGGTGTCTTGGTTGACGATCAACTTGCAAAGGTATGGTACGTATCTACGAAACAGGGAACGCTCGGTAGCTACGATCTTGCCACTCACAAATTTGATAAAGAACTCACCATTCCTGTGTGGAACGTACGCAACATTCCTACAGACAATTCTCAGGTATGGTCTGTTAGGGAGGATAAGAGTGGAAACATTTGGTTTACAGACGAGAAACAAAACGCAATTTGGAGGTATAGTAAGTCTGTTGGGGGCTTTGAATTGTATAAAGTTCCTGAGATGTCTAAAGTCTTTGGTACAACTTATCCTGTATCTATTGATTTTGATTCAAAAGGAAATGTATATTTTGTGGGCATACGTATGCCTGTGCTCTGGTTTGGAAACACTACCCAGATGAAGAATGGTACCTCAAATGGAATAAATAAGATTCCAATACCTACAGATGGATTCAAGGGTATATCTCCTGATCTAATCAGTACCGGTTCTATCGCAGTCGACAATAAACGGAACGTCGTCTGGATTTCAATGTTATCCTTTCCTAGTAAGGGCGAAATTCTGCGATATAATATAACTTCAAAAACTTTTGATACTTTCAATATGCCGTCAGGATTAAACTCTCCAGTAGGAGTTGCAATAGACGAGAACGGTAATCCTTGGGTCACCGATCATGCTACGAGTCTATTTTTCATGTTAAACGCCTCCAACGGCAAGACCACGACCTACGCAACGTCTAGAGTTTCGCCACAGATTTATGGTGTAAGTGACGTTAATAGTATTCCACAAGGGGCTTATAGTCTGCCTTACTGGATAGAAAAAGGGTCTGCTGGTAGCGATGGATCGCTTTGGTTTAATGAGCATGAGGGAAACAAGATAGCCAAGTTCGAACCTTCAAATAATACCTTGTACGAATATTGGATTCCTACACAGGATAGATTGTGGGGTAACTGTCCTCCTAACAGTCAAACATGCGGTATAGCCAACGCCCTACAGTTCTCAAGAGGACAGAATGGCCAGACATGGTTTACAGAATGGTCAGAAAATAAGATAGGAAGCTTAACAGCAACCAATTACAGACAGCTACCATTCTCTATTTCAGTATATCCACAAGAGCTGACTATTAAAAGAGGTCAGGCTGTAGAGATTAAAGTTAATGTTTCAGCAACGACAACAACAAGACTGTCTCAGAATCACTCCAACTCAACTGTTGAAATGGTCGCATCAGGCACATTTACTCCAGGTGGTGACCTCGGAAATTCCACCGGCATCTTCAGCCAAGGATCCTTCTCGATGCCAGATGCTCATGCTATTAAACAAGTGTCGTTCATCTTCACGTCAGCAACAAATCTAAAGCCAGGAGAATATGTGCTGATGCTAGGAGCGCAAAACAATGAAGTTGCGATGTTGAAGGCCGTGAAAATGCACGTTATTAGCTAGCTATAGTCGTTACTGCTACTGCGGGTATCAAGCTGACCGTGATACGCTCAATTATCGCGGCGAGATATATGTACATCTATTTCAGATGTACCGCCGTCATTCTGTTCCAGCCGCCATAACCCAAATGATACCCTAGAATGTACTCCTATGAATTATGTCCAGATGATTCTGAATGGGTCTACCGCATTGCACACCACTAGGTCGTCCATTGCGGCAGGAGCCGTCGTTATATCCAACGGCACGTGTGTGCAGTTATGGGATAGATGAGTTTTGTACTATTTTGCTACTGGTAGTGGCGTTAGCAAATGATGCGTGGCAATTATTGTTGATACACACGACTGTATGACATGTATCTCCAACACAACTAGTAGTGCTCTTTTTTATATGAATTTGTGCATTCGCTAAATATGTATGCTCCCCTAATGCAATGATTAACATAGATGCTATGACAACCATTGTCAGACTCAAAATTGTGTGATTTATCTTCATCCTGATGAGCAATTGACATCATAAAATATTTGATTTGGGAGGAATATTGCTATATCTTTACTCTAATAGATTTATCAGAATAAAGCATCAATTAAAGATAGCGCTTCGAGTATATGAAAAATATCTATTTATCACAACAAATAGCCATCGTCACATAACACAAGAAGGAAACTCTCTCAATTGTTTTCAGGTACCGCGGTAGCGTTGTTCTCGATAGAATCAAGCATTCTATAATAAGTTAGTATAAAGAGATAGTTATAAAAAGGTAAGCGGCACGATGGCAAAAAAATAGTGATTTGTTGTTTCTCATTAATGACCTCCAAATTGGTAAAAGTTAGATCGACCAAAAAGGGCTACTATTTCTCCTAAGACAGCGTTTATTGCACCACTGGAAGTTCCAGCGACAGTATCAAATAATTTGTCGAATCCTTCTTTTTGACCTATTTTTTCATATAATGCTTGAAAGACTCCTGTATCATATATGCTCCGAGTGCGCCTCCTTCTTGAAAAACAAGTGCTCTTTGATTTTTAGGAACCTCATTGTGAGACATAACAAACAGTTCATCTTTTATCTTCTTCTTTAATGTTGATGCTGTGAACACATACTGGCCAGAAACTTTGGACTACACCATGCTTATGATCCGTGCCATCCTTGCCAATTTCGTCAATCATAACTGGATTATCAACCAATTGCAAGATTAATGTAAGAATGGTAAGGATCAAAGTTTTTGAATTCACATTATCTCCAGTGAATGAAATACGTCATACGAGCCTGTTTTGGAGAATGCTGCAGCTTCAGGAATATACGATTTAAGACACATAGACAAAGGCCAGAAAGAAGTGTCATTACTGGCCCATGTCCTACTATTTCTGATGTAGAAAATCTGATGTATGCACGTCAATATATCGGAGGCTTGAACTGAATGTTTGTTTAAAGTCACCCTCTACTACATAATCAACAAAGATTCATGCATCCAAAATTAGTACTCCATTATGAGTTCAAATTAATACATTCGATTCCAGTGAAAAGCCTGTCAGAGTAGAATGCCAGCCTGTTGTAAAAGGTTTAGCGTTGTAACCTATTCTGGATATGATGGCTGCATACTCTATGAAGTATTGTAGTAAGGATGTTTTCAAAGATGCAAAGCCCAGAGAATTCCAAGAAGTATACGGAAGAGAAATGGCTAAAGTTTCAACCTATGCCTGAAATTCCATAGTTCATCTACAACATCCGTATGGTTCGGATGCTGTTACTTCTTTCTGTAACCACCATCATCAACCAACATCAAGCTATGTGTTTGGCTGTCATGCTGATGCGGTGATAAATCCGAGATATTCTGTAATTACAAGATAGAATTGGGATCGTCACATGTGACTAGGTTTGTTCATTCTTAGTCAACAAATAGCGTATCTAACCATATACATTGTGATCAATAAAAAATATGAACGAAAATAAGATTCCGCATACCAAAAACGCACTAGTGTCATTTTCTAAGGCAATAGAGAATGTAGCCGATAAGGTATCACAATCCGTAGTAAGTGTACGTTCAAAGACTAGAGGAATTGGTTCAGGAGTTGTTTGGACTTCAGATGGCCTCATAGTGACTTGCAACCATATAGTCAGAAAACTAGACGAACTAGAAGTTAGTTTCAGCAATGGTAAATCCTTTCCAGCCAACGTCATAGGAAATGATCCATATTCTGATATCGCACTCCTGAAAATTCAAGCCAATGGCAAGAATGATACCATTTCCCTTAATCCGATTGAGATTGGTGATTCTGAAAATCTGAAAGCAGGACAGTTTGTTCTCGCTCTTGCTAATCCCTATGGAGAATATCCCAGCATTACGGAAGGAATAATCACAAGCGAAAGAAGCTCACTTGGAGGAGGGCGATGGGGAGGAATAACGAATAATATAGTTATCACTGATGCACGTCTCAACCCAGGATATTCAGGCGGTCCTTTAGTTGACGTAGAAGGAAAGATGATAGGATTAAACGCAGCATATGTCTCGTCTCGTGGTATTGCAATTAGAGCAAGTAAGGTAAGAAATATCACCGACCAACTTGCGAAGTATGGAGCTATTAAGATAGCATACCTTGGTGTGGTCACAGATGAAATTTCTCTTCCTAGAGAGGTAGGAGCTCAACTAGAGCCAAGTCAAGAAGAAGGCCTCATGGTTCTTTCGGTGGAAAAAGACACTCCTGCAAAGAAAGCAGGGCTATTACTAGGAGATATTATCATAGGATTCGACGCTCAGCCTATAGCGAGCATTCATGACCTAAGAAGACAACTCTTAAATCAAGATGTCATCGGAAAATCAGTAAAGCTTGCCATAATAAGAGGTGAGAAAAAGAGTGAGATCACAATTACTCCTCGAGAATCATCTGGATCCAACTAACCGCAATTAAAGTCAAGCGAAAGAGGAAGTAATAATATAATATATGATACCAGTTAATGAAGATCTAATTGTTAATGCAGTTCAAAAGGTAAGTAGAAGTGTTGTAAATATTGCGAGTGTAAGAACAGTACATGACCAACTATTCCGTGTATTTCCGGTTGAAGGTGTTGGCTCGGGTGTAATAATCGACGAGAGATGTCACGTACTTACCAATAATCACGTTGTTGACGAAGCTCAGAAACTGAAAATTACACTCACTGATGGAAGCATCTTCGATGGAAAAGTGATAGGAACAGATGAGACGACTGACTTGGCAGTAGTAAAATTAGATTCGACAGAAACACTTCCATTCGCTGCATTGGGAAATTCTGATGATTTGAAGATAGGTCAAATAGTGATTGCCATTGGTAATCCATTTGCTTTAACTGGAGGGCCAACTGTAACTGCTGGGATTGTAAGCTCTCTGAACAGAAAAATTCAATTTGAAAAAGGAGTCTTGGAATTGGTTCAAACTGATGCAGCAATAAATCCAGGTAACTCTGGTGGACCTCTTATCAATACAAAAGGCGAGGTTGTAGCAATTAACACAGCAAAAATGCCATATGCACACGGTATTGGATTTGCAGTACCAACCAACATTGCTAAATCAGTAGTGACAGAACTAATACAAAATGGAAGAGTAATTAATAGACCATGGATTGGAATCTCATATGTAAAAATAACAAGACAATTAGCTCAATATTATAGATTGCCAGCCACTGAAGGTGTGTTAATAGCACAGGTAGAATCACACAGCCCAGCTGATGATGCGGGATTGAGAAAGGGAGATATAATCGAAGCAGTGGACGGCAAGAGAATAGATGATACCACAGAAATTTCACTAAATGTGAGAAAGAAGACACTAAAGGACAAGCTAACAATGACTATAAACAGATATGGAAGACGCTTTGAAGTTCCAATACAACTTCAGGCGCGACCATGAGTCTTATTATTATTTTTATTCTATTTGTATTCGCAGGTTGCGACTGACTTAACTAATGAAAAATTACCTCCAGGGGTGATTTTTCGTTTATCAAACTGCAAAAATAATATAGCTTCTTATTTTTTGATTTGTTTGTTAGAGAAATAGCAGATCTGAGTAATATCACGAAGCTTTACGCCTAGTCATGAGCCAGTTTGATATTTGGGAGTAACAGGATCTAAATGTGGTAGTATGTTTATACTACTTGACGTGACTAACCTTGATAAATGCTAGTCAATTAATGCCCCATCATTCTATATACTATCAAAGAATGACAACAATAGTTGGTATCAAAACAAAGGAAGGCGTTGTACTCGGCTCAGATAGACGAGCAAGTAAAGGCTTCTTTATAGGTTCAAAGATAACACAAAAAATAACAAAAATAGATGATACTTTAGCAGTAGCAATTGCTGGGCAGTTGTCTGATGCTGAATATATGATTAAGGTTGCAAAAGCAGAGAGAAGACTAATGGAACTTAGAAGAGGCTTCCCCCTTACAGTGAAGGAATCTGCGAGGCTAATTGCAAATATAGCGTATTCTGGTCTTAAGAACTATCAGCCATATTTCGTAGAATTATTGGTAGCAGGCGTAGACCAAATGGGCGGACATGTATTGGCAGCAGATATGAGCGGTGCAATAACCGATGAAGACTTTGCATCTTCGGGTTCTGGTTCTCCAATAGCATATGGTGTTCTCGAAAGCGTTTACACTAAGGACATAACTAATGAACAAGCAAAACAAATTGCCACTAAAGCTGTAGCAGCAGCAATGGAACGAGACCCTGGATCAGGAAACGGTATAGACGTACTAGTGATTCCAAACTTGTTAATGGTCAAAGAGGAGAAGAAGGGGATGAGTCATTAGAAATGGCAGAAAGTGGTGCTACTGCTAGATATCCTTACTATTATGGTCCTGAGGGTAGATTAGTATTAGTAGATAGTGCGTTAGAGGCAGTAAGCAGAGGTTCAACTACAATTGGAATTAAAACTCCAGTCTTTGCCTTGATCTCTAGTCACATAAAGCCAACCAAGCCCTTAGTAGAACCTGCTGAAAAAATATTTACAATTGACGGACATATAGGCGCGACAGGCTCAGGATATATTGGTGACATATTGCAACTAATTGATGAGATACAATTAGCAGCACAAAAACATAGACTCACCTATGAAAGCCCCATCGATGTAAATACACTTGCAAAACATCTCAGCTCATACTTGCACAACTATACTATCTATGCCGTTAGACCACAAGCCGCCTCAATAATAATCGCGGGAATAGATCAAACTGGAGTTCAGCTATATCAAGTAGATCCAAGTGGAACATTCTTCAGAGGAGCAGGCTTTGCAATCGGTCAGTATTCAGATATTGCACTCGACGTGATGCAGAGAGAGTATAGCGTAGACATGAGTATGGAGCAAGCAATACAGTTGAGTAATAAGGCAATAGAAAAAGCATTGGGAGAAAGACCACTGGTAGAAACAGGAATCATTACAGCTAAAGACGGTTCCTTCAAGAAGTTGGTGAATAATTAATCTAGTTCTCACAAGAATACGTGAAAAGATTTGAGTAGCAGTACCTGCCTGGGAAGGCTCGATAGACAAAACGCCTCTATAGGTACGACGAATTAGAGTATAAACACAGATGACCAGCGAAAATTCGGGTCAAGATTATTGGCTGATGAAAGTGGGTCATAGAGTGGTGAATTAGTGTGATGGGCTCGGCTTAAAATTGGAAATTCAAATTATGTCTGTCTAGGGGAGGCATTTATCTATATGGGAAACGACCCACCTAGTTTTGGGTACTATTTTGAGACCTACTCACGACGAAAAATTCTTGTCCAAAGTATGCCTATATGGTGCCGCATAAAGTTCCATCCTTTTTAAAATTTTGCATAGGAATACAAAGGTGAATCAGGTGTGATTGCTATATCTAGGATGAAGAGCATAATTATTTGTAGATCGATGTAGACAGATCTGATGATAAGTAATGATAGTCATTTATGAAATATAGGAAGAACGGATCAAGGCATAATAGTTTGGTAGTATCCGGCGTGATTATTTAAGCATTAAGAAGCAGTGCACAAGAAAGGATGGAATTTTACTTGATTCAGGATACTATGATACTGGGACATGGGGGTGGCC
>WJXE01000057.1 GCA_009665115.1 Nitrosopumilales archaeon | reverse complement strand
GGGCAGACACATTCTATACCATGATAAATGTACCGGATGTCAGCTCTGTGCAATTACGTGTGAAGGCATTGCAGAAGCCATTGGTATGGTAAAGGTGGACGAACAATGGAAGCATAACAAGAAAGCCATCATGCCCCAAATAGACTATGGCAAATGTGTATTTTGTGGGTTATGTGTAGATGCCTGTCCATTCTATGCATTGTTTATGACAAATGACTATGAACTCTCATCATTTACGAAGGAACACTTGATTTATACTCCAGCACAATTAGCCATCAAGCCGAAATATAGCGGTGATGTCGAAATAAAAATTGACGATCATGGTGCTTCACATCATGGCTGATGCTTTATTTATTAGCGTTGCAATCCTGACTATAGGTTCGGCAATAGTTGCTCTTGAAACGCGGGAGCTTGTCTACGGCGCAATCGCCCTTGCAATATCTATGATGGGGATTGCCGGCTTTTTTCTGCTTCTAGATTCGCCATTTGTTGCGATGTTCCAGATCACGGTATATGTTGGTGCGGTGGCAGTACTGGTTATATTTACAGTTATGCTAGTGCGAACCCAAGCCCTTTTTTCAATAAAAGAGGACTATAGAAGAAAAGCCGCAGGGATTGTTTTACTGCTGGTTTTTATAGGAGGAATAGGTGCTGTAGTTTTAGCTTCAGGTCTTGGCAATCCGGCATTTACTCAATTTAATAAACCGCCAATTGATATCGCTACGATAGGTAAACAGATGGTGACTTATTACGCTCCGGTTTTAGTACTATTGGGACTTACGTTAGCTGCTTCTGTAATTGGCGCGCTAGCGTTGGCACGAAGGGAGGATATAGAACAAAAAAATGAACGAGTTAATTGATTTTGTTACTGTGGCCGTTGTCCTTTTTGCAATTGGTATATATGGCCTGGTCGTCAAGCGTAACGCCATACGCATGATCTTTTCGATAGAAATTATCGCGAATGCGGCTAATCTAAATTTGATTGCTTTCTCAAGAAATTTGCATAATCCCCAAGGTCAAATGTTCGCGCTTTTTTCTATTGCCATCGCTGCTGCAGAAGTAGCGGTCGGGCTTGGTATCATTATCATCGCATATAGGTTATACAAAGAGATCGATGTTGAAGAATTTAGGAGTATGAAGGGCTAGGTATCAAAAGGATGGCAGAGTCGTTTTTCCTTTTAATAGCGACCTTTATGCCTCTTTTGTTGTCGCCAGTCGCCTATTTCCTAGGTAAAAGAGCTGGTCTAGCTGCGGTAACATGGTTTTCTTTTGGCGTTTTGGTCATATCAACCGGCCTGCTCTTTGTCCCCGCGTCAATGTTGAACGGAGGACGCACCGTATACAGCGAAAGTTATCCTTGGGGCCAATTTGGGAATTTTGGTCTTAGACTAGATGGTCTTAGTCTTCCATTTGCAATTATCAACTACATATGGTTTACAGTTCTTATAATTTATTCAAAGCCGTATATGAATCGCAAAATAATTGATGAAGCTCGTAGTCGTTTTGGAGGGGGGAAGAGTACTGAAAGCACATCAGTAGCTCGTGGTCCGGCCTATGCGGCAGATGCGGAGAGACGAAATGATACTTCTGGCATTGCTAACACTGAGAGTGGCTCTTTAACAACAACAACGATAGGGGTCGAAGAACAACGGTATGTAAACTCGCAACTAGGGCTTTACTTTGCACTATTCATGGTATTTGCAATGGGAACCCTTGGCATGGTCCTTGCGACCAACTTGATCGAGTTCTACGTCTTCTTTGAATTAGTCCTTTTACCCTCATTCTTTCTTATATCGTTTTTTGGCTACGGTTCAAGACAAAGAACAGGTCTGATGTTCTTTTTCTGGACGCACGCAGGCTCAGTTGTGCTGTTACTTGGTTTGCTATCAATTGGTTTCTTTGCAGGAGGTTTTGACTATAGTACAGTCAGGGCCCACGTATCACAAATACCTGCACAATGGATGTCGATTATAATTTTTGCTGTTGTATTGGGGCTTGGGGTAAAGATAGGTGGCTTTTTGCTGCACTCTTGGGTTCCATCCTCTGTAGCCGGAGCACCTACTCCGGTCTCAATCCTGTTAGTAGGTATTGCTACCTACGGTATTTTACGAATATGGTTAGACCTTTTGGGTGGAAACTACGTCCAATATAGTCTTTATATCAACATCTGGGGTCTTGCCACAATGATCTATGGTGGAGCGATGGCACTGATGCAGGACGATATCAGGAAAGTTCTTGCTTATTCAACTATAAGCAATATGGGTTATATTTTATTTGGTCTTGGTTCCGGTAGCGTTCTTGGAGTCACCGGAGCAACATTACTGTATGTAACAAGCGGGCTTGGCAAGGCAATCCTCTTCATGATGGCGGGGTCAATTAGTCTTCAGACGGGCACTACTAGTATGTCGAAGTTAGGCGGTCTAGCCGGTAAGATGCCGTACACAGCAGTCCTGGCAATGATTGGTCTTCTCACACTTTTTGGCATTCCTCCTACAAGCGGTTTTATGTCTGAATGGATCCTTTTCAACGGTGTATTACAGACAGGGGTTCACGACGCGAATTCACTTAGGATTGCATTATTTGGATTTGGTATGTTGACGACTGTGTTATCCTCCGCTTATTTACTCTGGATGTACAAGCGTATCTTCTTTGGCAAGATACCGCAAGAATTGGTTAACATCCGAGACTCTGGCAGGTATATTACAATAACAATGGCGGCGCTTGCTGGATTGACACTTATTATCGGAGTCTATCCGGATCCGTTTCTGACTCCTATCACTACATACATTCAAGGAATGTTCCACAACTCACCAGCCGTACTTCCGTTGCCGTCGTCAGGAGGATCTGGCATTGCAGTTCCACTCGCCAAGAACATAATGTTCAAATCTGGTAATGGATTCAGCAGCAACGCTGTGCCAAATTCTGCTGCACAAATGGAAAGAATTAACAGCGGGGGCGCGTTTGCGAGTCACTAAAGAAATGAAATGAAATATGATGTCTACATGGCAGGTTAAAAAAAAGTGGTCGAAATAACAGGCTTCGGGGGAATCGCCGTAAATGTTTGGCTAGTGTGGATTCTTCCTTTCATTGGCGCAGCTATAATTGCAGGAGTTGCTCGTGCTGGCATCAAGATAAGAGATTATACTGCTGTTGGTTTTGCTCTTGCGAGTGCAGTCTCTGCTACAACCTTAATTCCGCTAGCGTTCTCAAATAGCGAAGTACATAGCCAGGTAAATTGGATTGCAGTTTTGCACCTCAAGGCCGGGGTATTGGGCGATCCGTTGTCGGTAATAATGGCCAATCTTGTGGCATGGATCTCATTTTTGATATTCGTATATTCCACAGGATATATGCACGGAGAAAGAGACCTTACAAGATACTGGTTTTTTATGCTCTTCTTTATCGGGTCCATGCAATTGGTCGTGTTATCAGACAATTTGCTGATGCTCTTTTTTGGTTGGGAAGGTGTGGGTCTTGCTTCCTATGCTCTCGTCGGCTTTTGGTATACTGACAGAAAGAAGGACTTTGTTGGAACAGAAGGCCACCGAGCGGGAGGAATTGCGATGTGGGCTTCTCCCTCTCACGCCGGGGCGAAAGCGTTCATAATGACAAAAGCCGGAGACACCATGATGCTTGCAGGAATGTTTCTGATTTTTGCATATTCAGGAACATTCGGCTTTAAGGAATTACTCCAAAATCAGGGATGGGCAGTGCAGATGGCGCATCAGAACCTGCTGGTGCCTGCAGCAATATTACTATTTGGTGGAGCAATAGGCAAGTCTGCACAATTTCCATTGAACGAATGGCTTCTCGAAGCGATGACAGGTCCAGCTTCCGTATCGGCGCTGATTCATGCAGCTACAATGGTTAAGGCAGGGGTATTTCTAGTAGCCCGGATTGCCCCTTTGTTCTTTGCACTTGCAGCATTTGGTATGACACAATTCTTTGAAGTGGTTGCTTGGGTAGGCGCTATTACTGCATTTCTTCTTGCATCACAGGCTATTGCGAATCCAGAGATTAAGAAAGTTCTAGCATATTCGACAGGCTCTCAAATTGGTTACATGATGATGGCCATAGGCATAGCAGGACTTTCCACCAACTTTGCTGAAGGCTATACTGCAGGATTCTTTCAATTGATAAGCCACGCGATGTTCAAAGCCGCACTATTCATGGGCGCAGGGGCACTGCTTCACGTTGTTGGTTCCAGGTTTATGACCGACATGGGCGGGATGCGCAAATATATGAGAAAAACCTACATCTTCATGTTCCTTGCAGCCATGTCCCTCGCAGCTGCACCTTTAATCACATTAGGATTTTGGAGCAAGGACGCCATATTTGCAGCTGTTTTGGGATCAGGCTACGTTCATTCACTTCCGCTCTTCATAATGGCTTTCGTAGTCGCGATAATGACTGCCTTTTATACATTTAGAATGATTGGGATGTCGTTCTTTGGTAAGAAGAGCCCTCATCTGGAGGAGCTAGAGAAAACCGGGCACCATCCTCACGAGGTACGCCCGATAGTATGGGTCCCTTTTGCAATTCTTGCAGTAGCAACCATAGCTATAGGAGTGGTCGGATTTGCCTTTGGTGCACAGCTTCAACATATATTCGCAGATTATCTTGCTAAATACTTTGGAATCACCCAGCAAAAACAACTGCAGCTGCTTCAAAACCCAGCAACAACCACTCAGCTTGTTAAGCCACACACAGACACCAAGCTATTCCTTGGTCTTAATCCTTATGCTGCAGCTGCATCCTTTGGAGCCTTTGCGATAGGAGGCTTTTTGGGATATATGTTCTACATTGCCAGGAAAATTGATCCGCAGATTATCTCTAAGAATATTGTTACGAGGGGAATATGGAAGTTCCTTTACAATAGATGGTACCTTAATTCAGCGCTTTATTGGGGTGCTGTCATAGGGCCCGTAGCAATCTATCGTATAATTTGGAGGTACTTTGAATTTACTGTCATGGAAGGCATAAGTCATGCATTTGAATTCTCGATGGCATCATTCTCTAGAGTAGTAAAAGCAGGACAGACTGGAATAACACAAACTTACTTGTTTGTATTCGGAGTTGGCATTATGATTATTATAATGCTGCTCTTGCTATAGAGAGAGATTGTTGAAGAATGGTTGATTTTTTTTCGACGCCCCTTCTTGTGACAGTCGTACTCGGATCCGTAGGACTTGGAATCCCAGTAATAGATGCGCTTAAAAAAGAAAGGGGTTCTAATAACAAACTGTATAGTGCGATTGCCTTTGGTGCGCTGATCATAGCGATAGGCATTGTGATCTTCCGTGTATTATCTGGGGCAGTGATGCCAGCCGCTGCATTTGGACCAGGTGTCCTTTCAGATGATCTTTTTGGTTCATTTTTTGCAGTGGCGCTGCTGATTGTCTCAATCATGGTAACTGCAGCTTCTTGGGATTATATGAAAGGGAGAGCAAACCCTGCTGCGTATTACTCGCTCATATTACTTTCAAGCATAGGTATGGTACTAATTGGTTATTCTACTGATCTCGTAATGTTATTTGTTGCATGGGAGCTTATGTCACTGCCCACCTATGCACTCGCTGCCTTTTCAAAACGAGACCCAATCTCAAATGAAGCTGCGATAAAATACTTTATGTTTGGTGCATTATCTTCTGCGATCCTAGTTTTTGCCATAGGGCTTGTTTACGGGATTACAGGAACAACCAATATAGGAGGAGCAATCCAGGGATTGGCTCATCTTCAAAAAGACTTAATTCCTGTAGGACTTCTTGCAATCGCATTGTTTATAGCCGGTTTTGGATTTAAAATAGGTCTTGTTCCTTTTCATATGTGGCTGCCTGATGCATATGAGGGTGCGCCTACTACAATAGGCGCTCTTCTGGCTGCCGGAACGAAAAAAGCGGGATTCGCGGCAGCGTTGCGTGTAATTGTGCTCGGAATGTTCGTATTACATCCAGACTGGACATTCACCCTTGCTGTAATAGCAATATTTACAATGACTCTCGGGAACTTTGCGGCTTTGGTTCAAAAAAGTGTTCCAAGAATTCTTGCCTATTCTAGCATCGCACAGGCCGGCTATATCTTGATAGGATTTGCGCTGGCCCCATACTCCAACCAAGCTCTGACCGGTTCTCTTTTTTACATAATTAATCATGCAGTAATGAAATCTGCTGGATTCCTAGCTGCGGCTGCTGTTGCTACTGCTTTGGCTGGCTATAGTCTTGAAAGGTACAGAGGACTAGGTCATCGGATGCCAATCACGGCCATCGCATTATCAATTTCCTTGCTCTCACTTGCTGGTGTCCCTCCGCTCGTTGGTTTCTGGAGCAAATTGGTGGTGTTTGGAGCGGCAATTAATAGTGGTTCAATAGTAGCATGGGCTCCATACCTGGCAATCGCTGGTTTGCTCAACAGTGCACTTTCTCTTGGCTATTATGCGTGGATCATTAAAAAAATGTATATGGAGCAAGGACCCGATATGACCAAAGTTAAAGAGCCCAGGGCTATAGCTGCAGTACTAATATTCGCTATTATATTTATGGTAGGTTTCGGGATCTGGTATGCACCTGTTTTAGAGTTCGCGTCAAAGGCGGTCCCTCATTTTGGGAATATCGCTTCCGTGATTTCCAATGGCTCTTCGTCAACGTCACATCCAGTTAAGCCTGCTTCTGTTGCTTCTTCTAATTCGTCTTCTGCTACTGGTGTACGTGCTATTGCCGTTGTTGTTAGGTCCCATCCTCGATAACTCGGCTTGCAGGTCTTCTCTAGGACATGCCTAGCTTGCTCGAATTTATTCGGCTTGGAAGAAAAATTTCTCTACTTAGGCGAAAATCAGAATCTAAATAATCATATGACAGAATCTAGATTTTTCATTCTTTCCTGACCTGACACGAAGGGAGTGAGTTATGTGCAATAACTATTCATAACTGAAGTGAAGCCAAATCAGTCAAGCGTTCCAAATGCCTCTTCGGCGTACTGTCGTGTATCTTTCGCAATTCATTTTTGGCTTTTGTTGAGTATGACAAATATAGACCTTCCATACGCTCAACAAATTCTCGGGACTGACCATTTTTCTTTACCAACAGGTTGAACAGTCTATCTTCATTACTCCAATCCATTAGATCGTCATGAATTTGATAAGCAATTCCGAGTAAGCTACCGAATGCCGCCATAGCATGAATCTCATCCTCCACGCCCCCTGACAATATGGCCCCTATTTTTGCCGATGCTTCGAAAAGCGAGGCAGTCTTATATTCAAGAACTTTTATGTAATCATCCTCTTTAATTTTCCTGTCTTTACCAAATTTAATCTCCATTATTTCACCCTCACTCATCTTTATTGCAGCTTTAGAAAGTTCGCCCGATACACGCGAGTCATCCATCTTCGATCCAATATTTAGAATGATACCTAGAACAAAATCAGCAGTTAGGATACTGTTGTTGTAACCATACTTCACGTGGAAGGATGGTTTACCACGTCGAATGTTTTCCTCATCTATAATATCATCATGAATTACAGATTCTGTATGAAGGAGTTCTATGGCAGAAGCAGCCATAAACGCAGCATCGTTTTCTGTGACGTTTACCAGGCCTATCGCTTTTGTTTTTATACTTTCAGCAGATAACAATAGGATCAATGGGCGAATTCGTTTACCGCCATCACAGGCATACCTCAATGGAGCATAGAATTCGGACCAAGAGTAGAGATCTAATTCTCGTCTAAGGGCCTCATCTATCTTCAATAAGTATTGGCTAAACAACTCCATCAAAGGATTAACCTCCGTATTTCTTCTATTCAGACCCGCTCTTGCCCGTAATTTCTTGAAATAAAGAGAATATTAATGCTTTTACAAAACTACTGAAATATTGAGTATAGGATATTTATTCAGGGGTAAACGAATGAGTGAAATAATAATAACTATTGCTCCGGCCGGGATTTGAACCCGGGATCTGCGACTCGAAAGGCCACAATGCTTGACCGGATTATGCAGCCGTTTATCATTATCAGCTTCTACACCACCGGAGCACATGTGAGTCTTGTTGCAAGTCACATTACATAAAATCTTTTCTTGTTATCAGGAGAGCCACAGACAAATAGAAAAAAGGGAGCCATCGTCGATTAGAGAGTTTCAAACCTGGCTAAAGATCAATTTTATCGGTTTTCATGCCTTAGCAGCTTTATACTCTTCTTGCCAAAGTAACCATACCAAGTTCCCTCGAAAACTAAACGAATGTCGCCCCACTATGATACGATTGAATAAGTCTATTCACAAGGTTTTTACACCACCATTGTTAATTTAGTTTTTGAAATGACTGGGGTTGTAGAACGAATAGATATTGAAATCGAGAAACAGAGTTTGCTCAAGCACCCATTCTACCAGATGTGGTCTGAAGGTAAGCTGACTGCCGATCATCTTCAGGGTTACATTAAGGAGTACTTTCAGCTAGTAATAGCGGTCCCTGAATTTGTTCGAAATATCCAAGGTCTTACGAATGACTCCTCTCTGGAAACCGAGCTAGCTCATCACTTTAAGGAAGAGTCTGATCATATTGAAGCTTGGATGAGGTTTGCAATATCCATGGGCGTTTCAAGGGACAAATTATTAAATCATGCACCTACTCGCAAGACAACAGAAGCTGTTCTCGCTTTAAACAGCCTGACAAAATTGTCGTTCGAGGAAGCGGCGGCAGCGATGTATGGATATGAGAAGGAATTGCCCAAGATCAGTACATCAAAAATCAACGGTTTAAAGAAATATTACGGCATCGTAAACAGCGACGCTACAAATTACTTTGAAATACATGAAGAAGCTGACATAAGACATGCAAGATTGTGGATGAATATTCTAAAGAACGTTTCTACGGCCGATACAGAATCAGTGTTGGAAGCCGGTGTCAAGTCGTTGAGCGCACAAAACAAATTGCTAGATTCTATACAGGAGAAATACGTCGGCCAGTACTGCTAAGCCAGTACGAAGCTATTCCGACAGACAACATGCTCTCTTTGGGTCAAGCAGGGCACAACTTTATTTTATCTGGGTGTAAATCGATTTCTCAAAACCTTTATACCTTGTGCTTTATCGTCTTTTTATTTACGGGCCCATAGCTCAGTCTGGCAGAGCGACCGGCTCATAACCGGTCGGGCAGGGGTTCAAACCCCCTTGGGCCCAAATCAATTTTGTCGATTTATTTAGGCCGACTGCAGACTCAAGGATTTTCGGAAAATATTTGAATGAAGTATTGTATCCTGCTGAAATTAGGACAGCAGTAGAGATTATGGCATATACATTCTATCACGATAATCCATTTGAATGTAGCATTTGAGTGTAAATCGTGCTCAAATCGCTACTGATATTGTATCCGTCAGGGTATCCATAGTAACCATGGTACATATTCAATCCTGTACAAGAAAGCAGTAATAGGCTATACGGTGGTACGGTACAATATAGAGGGCAATATTGCACTATGGATA